>JBASYW010000271.1:0-1771 GCA_049277715.1 Dethiobacteria bacterium
CCATGGAGGTCTTTTTTTATGGAAAAAGTATGGTTAAAAAGTTATGATTCCGGAGTGCCGCCCGAAGTTGAACTTCCCCAAAAGACCATTCCCCAGTTGTTTCAAGAGACGGTAAAGAGGTTTCCCCACCATGTCCTGTTAAGGTTTATGCTGGCCGGCTACACCTACGATCAGATTGATAAACTTTCCAACCGTTTTGCCCGCATGCTTAAAGACTTGAAGATCAGGAAAGGGGGCCGTGTAGCCCTCAACCTGCCCAACTGCCCCCAATTTGTGATTGCTTATCTCGGTGCCCTCAAGGCCGGTTGCACGGTTATACCCTGTAACCCTTTGTATACAGAGAGAGAATTGCTTCATCAGCTCAACGACTGTGAAGCGGAAATTATCATTACTATGAGTCGTGTTTAACCTAAAGTAAGAGATTTGAAAGACCGGACCGGGATCAAGACGATAATAAGCACCAATATCAAGGATTATTTCCCCGGCTTTCTCAAAGTTATATATACTTTATTCAAAGAGAAAAAAGAAGGCGATCGGGTGACCGTGCAGAAGGGAGATTACCGGTTGTTGGATCTCCTTCCCCAGTACTTTGATGAACCGGTGGACGACCCGGGCGTAGATGTGGATGATCCGGCCTGTTTTCTGTACACGGGAGGGACTACGGGACTTTCCAAGGGGGCGGTGCTTACCCATCGGAATCTGGCCGTTAACGCCATACAGATATTCCACTGGATGCCCGATGCGGAAGAAGGCAAAGAGATCGGCATCGCTCTCATCCCCTTTTTTCACAGCTTTGGATTGAGCACCTGTCTGAATTTAAGCCTCCTGTTTTGCGGCTCGCTGGTCCTCATCCCCCATTTTGATCTGCAGATGGTTCTGAGGGCTATTGATCGGGAGAAACCTACCCTTTTCCCCGCCGTGCCGACTATATATATCGCCATCATCAACGCTCCGGATCTGCAAAAATATGATTTAAGCTCCCTTAAAATCTGCATAAGCGGTGCCGCACCGCTGCCGGCGGAGGTACAATCAAAGTTTGGAAAACTAACCGGCAGTAAACTTGCGGAAGGATACGGCCTTACGGAAACCTCGCCCGTTACCCATGCCAACCCCATCTACGGGAAGCAGAAGGTGGGCAGTATCGGTCTCCCCTTCCCCAACACCGAGGCCAGGATTGTGGATATGGAGGATCCCTCCATCGAGATGCCGGTGGATGAGGAGGGACAACTGGCCATCAGAGGGCCCCAGGTGATGAAAGGATATCTTAACCGCCCCGAGGAGACCACGGAAATATTCCATGACGGGTGGCTGCTTACCGGAGATATAGCCAGGATGGACGAAGAAGGCTATTTTTACATCATTGACCGGAAGAAAGACATGATCATCGCCGGCGGCTTGAATATCTTTCCCCGGGAGATCGAAGAGGTTCTTTATATGCATGAGAAGGTCAAGGAGGCTTGCGTGGTGGGAGTCCCCCATGAATATCGCGGTGAGACCGTGAAGGCATTTATCGTTCCCCGTGATAACGAGACCCTGACCGAAGCGGAAATAAAAGAATTCTGTGAGAAGAACCTTGCCAAATACAAGACACCCAAGAGTTTCGAATTCCGGGACGAACTTCCCAAGACCTTGGTGGGTAAGGTCCTGCGGAGGAAACTCCTCGAGGAGGAACTGAGCAAGCAACGGCAGGCCAAAGAATAAATCAAAATAACATGTACAATCAAACGTCATCAAGGTGCTGTTCGGATTCTATCGTGTTTCCCTATTAACC
>JBASYW010000272.1:0-2179 GCA_049277715.1 Dethiobacteria bacterium
TGCTCACATCGTCATCCAGCTTGACTTCATCAAGAACATCGCTGACAATCTCGCCGAGGCCCGCCTTCAGCTTATCCATCAGACATTCGCCTTCGTACTCGCCTTCGTATCTTTTCGCCCCGAACAGGGGGTAACTTAATTTTTCCCGGATTATATCCCGGAAGGGAGACTCCTCGTCGCTCAAGAGTTCATAGACCCGCATGAAGTTCTCGTTGAGCGTAGCCATGATGCCGTCGATGGCCTCCTTGCCCTCACCGGAAGTGAAATAGCCCATCAGCGGTTCCATCAGAAACTTGCCCGTCTCCGGGTTTCCGATCAGGGCAATGAGGTTGTCGGCCCAGTGCATAAGGAAGGCACCCAGCTCCGCCTTGACCAACGCATCGGAAGGCTCGATCTCCGCGCCTTCCACGTCGGCGGGGATGATCTCCCCCATGGCCGAATCGGCATACTGGGCAATGTTGGCGTTGAGGTCCGAGCCGATCCTCTTCAGCACCGTCCCTAAGTTATCGGGGCAGTTGGGGCAGGGGGTCAGCGAAGTGGTGCCTATGTATCCGGGGAATTCGTTTCCGTCACAGGTGGCACATTCGGAGTCCATCAGCATATCCAGGAACAGACGCATCGGGCCCATCATCCCCGCATCCCGGGGCGGGCAATTGGGGCATTTCCCGAAACCTTCGCAATCGGGGGCACCGCAGCCGGGTGGATTGATCGCCTCCAGGAAATCACCCACCGGAACCCGAAACCAACGAAAAACCAGCGAAAGCCAGCCGGGTGGATTGATCGCCTCCAGGAAATCACCCAGCTCCTCCTGCAGAAGATCCATCAGCGGCTCCATCAGCTGCGATGTGACGGCATCGGAGAGATGCTCCATGGCGATCTTGAAATTCTCGTCTTCCTCAAGCGCCCGGGCAAAGTCTTCGGAGATGACGCCGGCATTCTCGATGATGCCGAGCACCACCGCCGCCATGGCCTCATCGGCCCCCTCACCGGTGGTCCTGTTCAGGAAATCTTCCCACCAGAGCTTGAACATGTTCGGAACCTCATCAAGAACATTCTGCTCCTGAAGGTCCTCGATAATCCCGCCGAGGCGGCCCGTGGCCACACCGATAACGTCACTGATCAGATTCTTTACATCCGGCTGCTCCAAAAATTCACCCAGCGCCCCATTCAAGAAGGCCTTGAAACTACCGGCGGAATCGTCCTGCAGCAACGCAAAGAGGTCGAGCGTGATCTGTTGGAAAAATTCCCGTTCCGCGCTCCCCTCCTCCAAGCGGAGGTACGAAGCGAGCACACCGCTTAACAGATCGCGCAATCCTTCATCGGTCAGCACCCCGATGACCACATCCTCAAGGGTGGTGCCGCCGCCGTTTCCCGCCAATCGGGCCAGGGCCTCGGAAAGACCGTTTTTGAGCCGTTCATCGTTCAACAGCTCATCCAATAATATGTAGGCGTTGTCCCGGAGGTCATCAAAAACAACTTCATCAACCGCCTCCGCCTCCTCCCCGGCGGAAGCCGCCGAGAGCATCGCACCCCAGACGGAGGCCGTGCCGCCCAAAAGATTCAGCGGCATCCTCGCCGCTGTGCCCGCATCCGCCGCCTTGCCGGCGGCGGATGCCAAGGCCGGAGCCACCTCCCCGACTACGGGCGCAAAGGCCAGTATAAAACAGAGCACCACAATTAAAGATGTCTTCAACAGGTTATATCCACCATCATTCTTCATCATGATCAGACCCTCCAATCTTAATCTTGAAATAGATGGTTGCAGACTGTATTAATTATTGACAGGTATATTTATACTATTCTGAATATATTATAGCATAATATTTTTATTTTTCAATATATTCTGTATTTATTTTTACACAATTTAATAAGTTTTTTTAAATTCGGAATATGATATCGAGTAATATATGAATCCGTATTTGCGCCGCTCATCCTTTGGGTATGCACGTCGGCGGCGTTTATAACGAAACCCCTTTATTTAAATAAATGATAATAGAGGTTATAGCGGCACTGCCGGGGCGGTAACCTTTATTTCCCGCCGTTTCCTTTTTTAACCGCGCCCATTTGGGGGGGGCTTCCTTATTTTTCCGTAATATCGGTGTTCTCTGCCTTTTTATGTTATCGCTATGAACGTCGGGCCGCAGGGGCGGGGTGTTTGCGTTTCGGGTGATGATGGCGG
>JBASYW010000273.1:0-6247 GCA_049277715.1 Dethiobacteria bacterium
GCATCCTTTTTTGTCATCTTGAGCGGAGCGAATGGTTTCGTGCATAATCCTTTGTTCCGCGCAGGATGAAGCTGAGGTTTGAGAATAAAACGTAGAGATATACGGCAAGCAAGATAACATCGAAACGATGGGCCGGGCCCCGAAACCAATATCTTACCATCACCCGACCTATTCAAAAGGCCCCCGATTATCAAGGCAAGACCACCAAAACACCCTCATTTTTTCTTTGCTAAAAAACGATAATCTGCAATAATTTAAAACAATATGCAACAATTATAAATTATTTGTTGCAATTAAAATATATTATGTTATAATGCCCTTAAAGAAGGTGATAATATGGGCAACAAAAAGATTATATGGTTAGATCTGGAACGGGGAATTCCCTCAATGACCATTGCCCGTTATGGTATTACCTTGAATTCAACCGCCACAGATATAATTGATAATTATGAGCTAGCCAGAATCGGATACTATAAAGAAGAAAAACTTCTGGTTGTGGCGGCGGCAAATTTGGAAGATTATAACGGGAAAATACCTGCCGGGTGGTTTTTGGTACGTGACAAGATAACTTCTCATGGTTATTTCCGTCTGAACAACAAAGATCTGGTGCGCATCATCTCCCAGTACGCCGATCTGGATCTGGGCCGGAAAAACCGGTTCATGGCTTACTGGAATGAGGAAAATCGAACTCTCAGCGTCAACCTGCTAAAACCTCTGGATACAGAAAAGGAGAAATTTTCCCGTCGAAAAAGTGATCTGCCGGAGGAGTAATTTTTATATCAGCCTTTTGCCGGCAAAAATTGCATCCCGATATAATTATTGGTCCGCACCGGGGCCATTGATTAAAATAAAAAAAATAAAAATGAGGTGTTTAAAAATGTCCGCCCAAAAAGAGACCCTAAAAAACAGAATCCTTCTAATTCACACGGTAGTCTTTATTTTAGTTAATGCCGGAATGGCCGCCATAAATCTCCAATTCACCCCCGCCGTGCTCTGGTTTATTTATCCGCTTATCGGCTGGGGTATTGGCCTGGCCATACACGCCTTGTTTTCTGCCGGCACCGGCGGCCCGGAGCAGAGTGCCAGAAACAAAAGGGCAACCTTAAGAACAAAGGCTTTCGTCGCTCATTTGATCATCTATCTGATGGTCAATATCTTGCTGCTGGTAGTCAATCTTACCTATACCCCTACATTTTTGTGGGTTGCCTTTCCGGCGGCAGGCTGGGGAATTGCTGTGATCTTGCATTTGCTGTTCGGCGTGGTCTTCTCCGTCAAAGAAGCCTAGCCTGATCTTTAACATCATTATCATTCATGGTTGGAAAAAACCCCGGCTTTTTGCAAGAAGGCCGGGGTTCTGGTATTGATCAACGTCCTTCCGCGTCCGATTTCAGGGGACGGCCGAAGAGCGGCTGAAACAGGATGTGTCCGGTTTTGACGCCGAAAGCCGGAAATAGCTGCTGCACGGCCAACTCCCGATTCAGCAGAAGAATAAACAGGAAAAACCCCTGAACCAGATAGCGGTTCAGACCAAAGCCCGCGACGATCCCCCCGATATCTCCGCCATAGAGAAAAGGGCCGATGGACAGATTGAAAGCATCGATCAATAAAAACAGGAAGGTCAGCCAGTAGATGTAGCTTCTCCAGAAATGATTTTTCAGTGCCGCCATCGTTTTTCGGCTTAATAATAACAGGTAGCCGAGCATCAGGGTGAGGGCATTGGCCGCCCCGGAGATAAAACCCCACTGGATCCCCGCCCTCTGTTCAACAGGGGTTTTAAAAATTACTTCAGCGCCGTAGAGATGCAGCCGGAACGACTCGTATTCACCAAAAGCATGGGCAACTACTATATGGGCCCCTTCATGGAGAATTAAAAAGGTAAGGACGACAAGGATCAGAATTACGTATTTCTTCATTTCTTCTCTCTCCCCCTCGTCAAGCTCTTTATATAATAAGATTAGATCATGATCATAGGCGAACGGACCGAACTTTCTATTACCCTATTAAAAACACCATCAAAATAGCACGTTTTGTAATTTCTGTAAAGTGGTTTGGAGCAGAGCCTTCTAAAAGATTTCTTGGGCGACTATCTCAACCAACGTATGCTTGCCACCACTGCTTGAGTAGTACGCCCCCCCTTTTTTTATGCGGGGAGCAGCAAAGTCCCCTCCGGTTTATCATCCGAAAGGGAGGCAGCGACCGAAGGATCTTAACCACTCTCGTTCCGCCATTATCATACAGAATGTAATTACCCCAGCCCGACGAACCGACTTGCATTGCAACGGCAGCAATACCGCTGCAAATTCCCATGAATGAACCCAACGCAGGCACCCCGGCCAATGTGCCAATTTTGCCAAACTTCTCAGCATCTTGTTGACACACATTATCAATCATCGTTATACTTGAATTTAGCCATAAGCAAATTAATTCAAAACCCTGCGCCTCAGGATTCCGCACGCGGGCTGCAGAAACCGGGCGGTTAGACAAACTCGCTTAAAGGATGGTGAGAACCTTTGGCCGACAGCATCAAGGTCTTTGATCTGCAAAAGAGCTATGGCACGTTAAGGGCGGTAGATGGGATCGAGTTTTCCGTAAAAAACGGTGAGGTCTTCGGGCTGCTTGGACCCAACGGAGCCGGAAAGAGCACTACCGTAGAGATCCTCGCCGGGCTGCGCCGGCGTGATGCCGGCCGGGTATCGGTCCTGGGCCTGGATCCGGAGACCGACGGCGGTAAGCTGAAATCCAAAATAGGCATGCAGCTCCAGAGTGTCTCTCTCTATCCGCGGCTTAAAGTGATCGAGATCCTCCAACTTTTTGCCAGTTTTTACCGCCGCCCTCTAACCCCCGCCGAGGTGCTGAACCGCGTCAATCTTGATGATAAAGCCGGTAGCTTGACCAGTGCGTTGTCAGGCGGGCAGACTCAACGCCTCGCCGTGGCCATCGCCATGATCGGTGACGGGGAACTGCTGTTCCTCGACGAGCCGACCACGGGGCTTGACCCTCAGGCCCGGAGGCTGCTCTGGGAGGTCATCATTGATCTGAAGCGGGCGGGCAAAACGGTGGTGCTTACCACCCATTACATGGATGAAGCGGAACATCTTTGCGACCGGGTGGCGATCATCGATTACGGCCGCATCATCGCTCTGGGCAGCCCTCCCGAACTGATCACCGCACATTTTCATGAACAGGCCATTGAATTCAATGCCCCCGGCCTCTCCGATGAGTCCGAACTCCGTCAACTGGACGGGGTAAGCCGGGCCGAAAGCAACGATGATACGGTTACCCTCTACACGGCCAATGTAATACAGACCATGGAGGCTGTTCTGGCCTTGGCCGCCGCCAGAGGCATGGAAGTGCAGAACTTCACCGTGCGGCGGGCTACTCTGGAAGATCTTTTTCTGAAACTGACCGGAAGGAGGATCAGAGAATGAAAACCTATTTCGAGCTGGTCAAGGCAAACGCCAAAAATATGTTCCGGGACCGCATGGTTCTATTCTGGTTCCTGGCTTTCCCGGCCTTGTTTATCTTACTTTTCGGCACCATCTTCTCCACCGATACCAACATCTCCGATTTCCCCATCGGTCTGGTTGGGGACGATGGCGAAGTTAACCGGGCCCTCCGTTCGGCTCTGGAACAAACCGGAGCTTTCACCATCCATACCGGCTCCGGGGAAGATGAACTGGAAGCGCTGCAGGAAGGCTCCCGGCATCTGGTCATCCTCCTTCCTGCCGAGTCCGATACCCTCCTGGCCCGGGGGGAACAGGTTGAGATCGCCTTCTACTACGACCAGCAGAATCAGACCATGAACCAGGTCCTGATCTCCTCGGTCAGCGAGATCCTTCAGGAGATCGAGCGGGTGATGACCGGAAGACCGCAGGTTTTTGTCATCAGCTCCGAGGCTGTCCAGGCCAATAACCTGCGGGGGATCGACTTTCTGATCCCCGGCGTTCTGGCCATGGCCCTGATGCAACTCGGACTCTTTGGATCGATGCAGATTGTGGGACTTCGCGAACGCAAGGTGCTGCGGCAGCTTAACGTGACCCCGCTGCCCAGAGGCCTCCTGATTGCCAGCGAGGTTACCGTGCGCCTCTTTCTGGCTATGGTTCAGACCATGCTGATCCTGGTTATGGGCCATTTCATCTATAAAATTGAAGTGGCGGGCAGCTGGCCGGTGCTCATCGGCATCGTTATTTTGGGGGCGGCGGTCTTCGTCAGCTTCGGGTACATGTTGATCTGCTTCGTCAAATCGGAGGAGAGCGGCTATGGGATTATCCAGCTGGTGCAGTTCCCGATGATGTTCCTCTCCGGCATCTTCTTCCCCATAGAAGTGATGCCTGATTTTATCAAACCGATCATGAAGGCAATACCCCTCACCTACCTGGCCGACCTTCTCCGTCAGGAGATCACCGGCTGGGCGCCGCTGCACACCCCGGCCACCAACCTGGCCGTCCTGGGGGGATGGCTGATCGTCTCGTTGGCCGTGGCGATCAGATTTTTCCGCTGGGAGTAAGGCGTGCAGCTCCCCCGGAAAGAAGTAAATTTTTCAACCCTGTCTCGAATATCTGCTGATATCCATACCGCTGCTATAAATTTGCTGTACAGGTTACAGGTTGTCGGCGCTGCCGGTCCGCAAGAAGCGTCAGTTAACAGGCGGATTTTGGCCGGATTTTACTGCCGGTTTCGGATCCCACATCGTTAACAGTTTTATGCCCAGCAGGGATGCGGCCAGAATGGCCACAAACAGCAACATGGTATACTCCAGAGCCCAGTTCCAGAGAATCGGGGCATTTAACAGAAGCATGGAACCCAATATGATTGGGGCGTTAAAAATATTCATAATCCCCAGTTCCAGCGCCGTACCGGTCTTGAATTCCGGATCAACAATGCGCAGTAGCAGAAGACCGGTGGAAACCGTCCCCATGCAGGTGCCGAAGATGGCCCCGGCACCCCTCGGAGGCCGACCCTTTTTTTATTATCATCCAGGGGTATATTTTCCTGTTAGGGGTATTATTCTGTCATCCTGGGGTATTTTTTTCTGTCATCCAGAGGGAGCGACCGTGTCAGCGGAAGCGACCGAAGGATCTTAACCGCTTCAGTGCCTCCATTATCATCCGGAACGGAATCACCCCGGCCTAACGCCGGCTTCATGTTTATATACCCGCTGTTATATCTGAACGAAATGTTGGATCTCTCACAAGATTCCTCGCTGCGCTCGGAATGACAGGGGAAGGGCGCTCGGAATGACAGGGGAAGGGCGCTCGGAATGACAGGATAAAAATCAGAATGACAGAATAATAACCGGTATACAGGAACGGGGGAGAGGGAGCGGCAGCAACCGAAGGATCTTAACCACCCTCCTCCCGCTTTTATCATCATGATGATAAAAATATTACTTTCATAGCAATGACGAAAACAGTGGTCAGGCAGGATGATAAAAATATTACTTTCATAGCAATGACAGAAAAGTGTGCCCGGGTGACAACGAAGCAGGGCTTTCAAAGCTCGACTAATTGCTCTCTTTCTGCAGGGGAGGCAGTTCGTTTAGATCTTTCAGTCCAAAGTATTTTAAAAATTCAGGGGTTGTAGAATAGAGCATCGGTTTACCGGGGGCATCCTTTCGTCCGTAAACCTCGATCAGCCTTCTGCGTATCAGGTTGTCGAGGACGCCATCGGAGTTTACCCCGCGTATGGCTTCTATCTCCAGACGGGTAACCGGTTGTTTATAGGCAATGATCGCCAACGTTTCCAGCGCCGGGGTGGAGAGGGTGCCGATTGTTTCCTTGTAAAACATTTTTTCCAGATAGGGAGCCAGGTCAGGCCTGGTGCCTAGCTGGTATCCCCCGTCAACGTTTACTATCTGCAGACCGCGACGGTCGTTGCCAAAATCCTGATCCAGCTCTGCAATCAATGCCGAGGCCTCCTCGGCCGTAACATCCAGTATCGAGGCGATCTCTTCCAATTTAAGGGGTTCTTCCCGGACAAACAACAGGGCCTCAATGATTGCTATTTTATGGTCGGTCTTCATTTATCGCGGTCCTCCCCTCGCCGTTCTTATGGAAAAGCTCAATCAGAATCGGGCCGAAGTTCCTCTGCTGCCACAACCGGATCTTCCCCCGGTGAGCAAGCTCAAGAACGGCCACAAAAGTTATGATTATCTCCCCTATTTTGCGGGTGCCAAAAAGAGTATCCAGATAGACGGCTTCCTTTTTCCGTTTCAGTTGATGCAAGATATTTTTAAGTTTATCTTTTA
>JBASYW010000274.1:0-2863 GCA_049277715.1 Dethiobacteria bacterium
GATTGGCGGTGGCGCTATCTTCAAGGGAGACCGCATGGTCGGGTGGGCCAGCCAACGCCAGACCGAGGGATGGTTGTATGTTCAGGATCGTGGGTATTATTTCAATTTTATCATCGAGTGTCCAAAACACGAGGGGGAATATATCAGCATCGAGGTATTTGAACCGAAAAGTCACATGATACCGTTGTGCAGTGGCCGGGATATCAGGATAAAGCTAAAGGTAACTGCCGAGGGGAGCATAGAGAACACATCCTGTTATTACGAGGATATCATGGATAAGCAGTTCAGGCTTTCGGTGGAGCGAAGATCCGCCCGGGTAATTCGCAACCAGATAAGCGATATTATCAAAAGATCGCAGGAGCTCGAAACCGATGTATGCGGCTTCGGGAACCTCATTTACCGCAAGAGGCCACACGTCTGGGAAGAGATCGGCCATGATTGGGATGAGATATTTCCCCATCTGGCTGTTGATGTGGATGTGCGATTCAAGCTGATCCGTACCGGACTGGTTGATGAGCCTCTCAAGGTTGGCCGGTAGAGGCCGGAAAAGGGGAGCATTTACGATGATCGTATGGTTTATTCTGGTAATGATCGCCGTTGCTTTTTTACAGGGGCGGGTGCTGATCAAGCAGAAATACTGGGGCGAACTTGCCGCTTTTGGCGTGCTCTGGCTGGTGGCAACGGTCTATGCTTCTTTGGTTATTCTGGGCGTTCCCCTTCCCAGCCCTTTTAGCATAATTGCCTCTTACATCAAAAAAATATACCGTTTTCTAGGGATCTCCATGCTGTCTTGAAGAGGGGGGCCATGGTTTAATTGGCGGAAGGGCGCGCTGTATGGGGTAGTCCGGATCAATATCCTCTCCCCGACAAGGTCCTTTGGAGTATAGATGGGAGATATTAAAAATAAAAAATGGGGCGGATCTTATGGCTCATATTTTAATTTTAGGCGGCGGCATCGGCGGTGTTGCCGCTGCCAACGTGCTGGCTAAATCATTGTCTCTGGAACACCGCATTACGTTGCTGGATCGGCGAAAGAACCATGTTTTTAAAAGTTCATTTCCTCTGCTGATGATCGATAAACGTAACCCGGAAAATATAAAGAAAAAGTTAGCGGGCCTTTACCAAAAAGGAATAGATTTTATTCAGGCGGAGGTTAAGGGGGTCTATCCCGAAGAAGCGGTGGTCCGCACGGAAAGAGGACCGTTTAAATATGATTACCTGATCATCTCGCTTGGTGCCGAACAGCAACCGGCGGCCCTGCCCGGTTTTTCCGAAGGTGCTTTTAACGCCTTCAATCTGGAACATATGGATGATCTGCGCTGCCGGCTGCCGGATTTTAAAAAAGGGCGCATTGTTTTTTTTATATCCGGTTTTCCGGTAATCTGTCCCACGGCGCCATTCGAGATGGTCTTTCTTCTTGATGAGTATTTTCGCCAAAGAGGAGACCGTGATAAAGTCGAGATTTCCATGGTTACCCCGGAGTCTTCCCTGCAGCTTCTGATTGGCCCGGGAGCGTCTTCCGAGCTAGGCAATATGATGGCGGAGCAAAAAATCAACCTCATTGCCGGGACTGAAATACTGGCACTTGATTACCATGCCGGACGGCTCTGTCTGGACCATGGTCTATCGATAGAAGGAGAGTTGTTTATGGGGGTCCCTCCCTGCCGGGGGCCGCAGGTTTTAAGTGATTCTTTTCTCGTTGAAGACGGCGGTTGGATCACGGTTGATCCTCATACTCTGGAAACCAGGGCCCGGAATGTATATGCTATCGGTGATGCCACCGGTATACGTCTGCCGTTTATGAAAGTTCTGGCTCCCAAATATGGCGTTTTTGCTCAATATCAGGCCGCCGTCGTGGCCAAAAACATCGCTTCGCTTATCGACGGCCGTAAACCCGGATCCCGTTTCAAGGGGAGGGGCAGGCTGGTGATCCGGACCGGTTTTGGACGGGCACGCTATTATGCCCTCAACTATTACAGGAAGCCAAAGCCCCTTGCCACTCTCTACCGTCCCATGCGGTCGGCTTATTGGGCTAAAGCCGTTCACGAAAGAAACTGGTTTACACGTTGGCTTTAACTACCGGAATGTTTATTCCCCGGATGCACCCTTCCTATTTGTCCAATCGGTTCTTGAGCCGCCGGGATAGCTGACTGTTTTCAAACAATTGACTGATAAGTGATAGAATCATGGGTTTTAATTGCTCTTATTTTGCCTTCACTCTCCAGGAAAACCATATGGGCAATCGTCTCCGCAATGGCAAAGTGGAGATCATGAACGGAGAGGTCGGTGCCGAAGATCATCCGGCATATCGCAAAGGCGGTATGCCCCTCCCCGGCTCTTTGTGCCATCAGATCAAGGCGGTCCCGGTGATGTTGAAACAGTTCCTTGATCCTTGCCTTTACCTCGCGGAATGATTCTCCGTGGGCGGGGAGAACCAGCTCGATGCTATGGCGATCTATTTTTTGAAGTGAGGAGAAAAAATTTTTCAGGGGGTTTGATTCACCCCCGGGCCATAGGCCGATGTTGGATGTAATCTTGGGCAGCAGGTGATCACCGGAAAAGAGGATCTCCGGGTCCGGGCAGAAGAAGCAGATATGGCCGTCGGCATGGCCGGGGGTATGGATTGCTGTGCCGCAAAGATTTCCCAGCATTATCTTGTCTCCATCCTTTATCGTGTTGATCCGGGGGAGGGCGGGAAAGATGGCCCGGCTGGTTTTTATCATATTGTCCGTTATCAGACGCAGCAGATCCGGGGGGACCCCGTGGGCCAGATAAAAGTCATTCAGGTTGCCCATGGCTTCAAAACCGGTCTGCCAGATCGCCTGAATATCGGAAAGATCACGGGCGGACATATATACCGGGG
>JBASYW010000275.1:0-4687 GCA_049277715.1 Dethiobacteria bacterium
TGATCGTGGCCATGCTTGCTTATCTGTGCTCGGTAGAGATGGGGGCCTGTGAAGCGAGGATCTGCAACAACTATTTTACCGGTCTGTTTCACGATCTTCCCGAGGTGTTGACCAGAGATATCATCTCACCCATCAAGAGATCGGTCGAAGGGTTGGGAGAGATCATCAAGGAGATTGAGGACCGGCAGATTGAAGAGAGAATTTTACCTCTGCTTCCCCTCTCGTGGCACGAAGAGATCAAATATTATATCAGGGATGAGTTCAAGAGCAAGATCATCAGAGAAGGCAAAATTGTGTTTGTGACCGCAGAGGAGATAAATGCCCTGTATAATGAAGATATTTACCGCGCCGTTGACGGAGAGATGATCAAGGGGTGTGATGATCTGGCGGCTTATATCGAGGCGGTTCTCTCTATATCGCATGGTATTACATCCCATCAGCTGAAAGATGGGCGCAGTTATCTGTACGACCGGTATGCGCATAGAAGCATTGCGGGACTTGATTTTGGGCAGCTTTTCAATTTTTTCCGGGAATAATCAGGTTCCGGTTGTATGGGATTTAAGCAAGGCGGAGATAAAAAGGGGTTGCTGTTTGACAGCAACCCTTTCGATCTTTTATCTGCATTCGGGCCCGTAATCAAAAAATGTATCCGCTTCTTCTCTTTCATCTCGCGCCTTCATCGTTTCGCAGCAGGTCTTTGCAGAGGTATCGGCGTAGTAATATGCGGGTTCCCCGGAACCCGGATCCTCCATATCTTCCGCGAATTCGATGTCATAGAAGCTGTTTTCAAGGGCGCTTTCCAGATTGTTTTTAACCCAGATAGCTTCGGCCATGCAGATATCCCCCACTCCCCAGAAACGACAATTTTTAACATTACAATTAACTTTTGTCATCAAAGCGCCTCCTTTGCAGAGATAATAATTTTGATTATATGTTGCCCAACTTGAAAGTCCGTATTCCTTCATTCAGGGTTCGGAATCTCCCCTGTTTATCATCCTCCTGAAGGAGCGCCCTTTCATTGTCATCCGGAAAGAAATAACCCCGGCCCGGCGTTGTCTTGCCTGCCGTATGCCTCTATGTTGTACTCCCAAATTACAGCTTTATCCCAGACGTAACGAAAGATTTTTGCAGGCATTTGGAGGGTATATAAGAAAAGCGTTTTGAATGACAGGTTTATTTTTTTGTCATCCAGAGGGAGCGCCTCTTTTTTTTGTCATCCAGAGGGAGCGGCCAACGGACGCGACCGAAGGATCTTAACCACTCTCGTTCCGCTATTATCATCCGGAAATAAATAACCCCGGCCCGGCGTTGGCTTCCTGTCCGCTACCCTGCCATTATGCCCATAACAATACGTGTAGGGAAAAAAACAACGGATTGGGGGGAAAATACAGAAGGGCGGGGAGAAAATAAGGCAGGTGGGGAGAGTGAAAAGGGTTTTCGGAATAATACGTGGAATTAATCTAATGTTTGAAGATATTTGTAGATAACAGCAAAAGGGGGGCTGAAAAAATGATTGGCGATAAATTGGTAATTACCGATTATCATCGTCAAGCGGCGGCAACTGTTTTTCCCGCCTTGATCAGGAAAATTGAAGAAGTCGGAGTGCCGCTGGCCGTAACCATTGCCGGCGAATCGGGATGCGGCAAATCGGAGACGGCAGCTATTCTGGCCGAGCTGTGTAAGAATCAAGGTTATAGAACACTGATACTGCAACAGGATGATTATTTTATTTTGCCACCCCAGACAAATCATAACCGACGGATGGAAGATATAAGCTGGGTCGGCATGCAGGAAGTAAGACTGGATAAGCTCAGCAAAGACATAGAGGGTATTAAATCGGGTCAGGAAAAAACAATCAGCAAACCGCTGGTCATCTTTGATGAAAACCTGCTCACAGAGGAAGAGGTGGATATAGAAGGCGTCAACGTGGTCATTGCGGAAGGAACCTACACGACGACGATTGAAAACGCCGATTTCAAAGTATTTATCGACCGTAATTACAAGCAGACCAAGAAATCAAGACTGGCACGTTTACGCGATCCGGCTACCGATTTTCTGGAGAAGGTGTTGGCTATCGAGCATGAGATTATTTCCAGGCATAAAGATCTTGCCGATGTAGTTGTTCCGCCTCCCGAAAATGAGAGATGAGCGGTGTCCGGCACTGATAACAAAAAAGCAGAAGGAGGATATTTTAAGTGAAGCGAATTGCAATGTTGAGCACCCATGGTTATTTTGATCCCAAGCCCATTCTCGGGGCAACGGATACCGGGGGACAGGTAGTATATGTGCTTGAACTGGCGAAGGCATTGGCCCGCCGGGGGGGATACAAAGTTGATATCTTCACCCGCAACTTTGAAGGAAGATTACCGGAGGAGAATGTAAACGAAGATGTACGCGTAGTCCGTATTCCGGCCGGTTCCGATGAATTTATCAGGAAAGAGGAGTTGCTGCCCGTACTGGATGAGCTCGCGGATAATATGGCGCGATATATTGATAAAAACGGGTTTAAATATGATATCTATCATTCGCATTACTGGGATGCCGGATATGTGGCGATGAAGGTAGCGGAGAAGAAGGGGCAGTGGTTTGTACATACTTCCCATTCGCTGGGTGCCTGGAAACAGGAGAGGTTCAAGGATGTTCCCGGGGCGGAAGAGCTGTTCCGTTTCGAAGAACGCATTGCCCAGGAGAAGGTTATCTTCAGCAAGGCACGTGGCATCACGGTTACCAGTGAGGCTGAACGTGAGAACTACAAGCGCCTGTATGATTATGTAAGCGATAACATGGTGACCATCCCGCCGGGGGTTGATGTGGAAGTGTACCGTCCGCTGAAAGAGGGGGAGAAGGATCAGCCGACGGGATTGCCGGGAAAATATATCCTGGCCCTAGCACGTATCGATCACAATAAGGGGTTTGATCTGCTGATCCATTCTTTTGCACTTCTGGCCCGGAAATATCCCGATCTTTACCTGGTTATCGGCGGCGGTTCCAAAGATCCGAAGCAGCCGGAAATCAATCTGAAGAGTGAACTCAGCGATATTGCGCGCAGTTATGATCTCGAAGACCGCGTCTTGATGCCGGGTTATGTTCCCGATGAGTTGATGGCTCCCTATTACCGGGGGGCGAAGGTTTTTGTTCTCTCTTCACGTTTTGAGCCTTTCGGGATGACGGCCATTGAGGCGATGGCTTGTGGTACCCCGGTGGTGGTAACTTCTTTGGGCGGGATCAAGACCTTCCTGACCGATGCCGAAGATGCATTGATCGTCAACCCCAAAGAGAGGGAGGAGCTCTCGTTGGCCATGGACAGGATTCTGGAGAGTGAACAGGTACACAACAGACTGATCGAACGGGGACTGAAGACCGTGTATGATAAGTTCACGTGGGATGCGATTGCCGGGCAACACATGGATTTCTTTGAAAGCCTAGCCTGATCAATACATTAAGGAGGGAGCCAGAAAAGTGGGTCTGATATTTGACAGTCAAGAGCAGTTGGAAGATGTTCTGGAAGAGCTGATGAACAAGATGTTCAAGGAAGAAAATATCGAGAAGCTGAAGGAAAAAAATGTGGTGATCGGGTTTCAGATCAAGGATCCCGACTACAAGATTATGCTTGACCCGCAACATCCGGAAATCATCAGAAAAGGGGTATCCGACAAGGCGGATATCACCCTGAAGATGGAGGCTGACTTCATGCATGAATTTTGGCTGGGGAGGACGGATATAATCGAGAGCATGAAAAACAAGGACTTTATAATCGAGATGGGGCCTGACGTGGCGGCGGCAAAATTGATTGATTTTCTGCCATTACTGGTCCCGGGACTGGATTATTACGGGGAAATCTGCAAAAAGTTTGGTTTAGTCGTTTAAGGCAGAAAGATAACAGGGAGGCAGGTTACATGGCTCTGTATGGTTCCACAGAATGGCTCAATCTTTTTAAAGATACGATTAATGCTGATCAGGAATTTCAGGCGGCGGCAGCCAAATTTACCGCCTCGATGATGATCGTTACCAACATCAGAGGGCTGCCGAAGCCGTTTTATGTCTGGATGGATTTCCATGAAGGGAAGATGAGAGAATGGGCCCACGTGGCCAAATCTTCAGATAAAAAGTCCGATTTTTCCTTTACATCGGATTACTATACATGGAAGGCGATCTGCCGGAGCGAGACAGATGTAATTAAAGCGGTGGTGAGCGGCAGGATTAAACTTTCAGGCAGCCGGTTGAAGATGCTGGCTCAGACCAAAGCATCTTTGGCCCTGCTAAAGGTGATGGAGAAACTGGATACGACTTTTCCGGATGAAATTTTCAGAAAGTAACATTAACACTTGTAGAAAAATGTTATATTATTTGATATAATAAAATTGAATAGTTGTCTATAGAGAATTTAAAATCGGAATCAAAAAGGGGGAAGGCCTTGATGCGCAGAATAAGTATCAGGCAGATCAGACCGGGCATGGTTGTGGCGCGTCCTATTTTTGGTTCTGAAGGTCAATGTCTTTTAAATAAGGGCGTGGTGATCAAGCCCTACTATATCAAGCATTTGATCGATCTGGATGTAAACTATGTATACATCCATGACGATCGTCTAGAGGGCGTTGTGGTCAAGGATGTTATCTCCGAAGAGACCCGTCTTGAGGCATGCTATATCGTTAAGCAGATGATCAGCGTAAGTGAAGAGGGGACGGGC
>JBASYW010000276.1:0-2149 GCA_049277715.1 Dethiobacteria bacterium
ATCATATCGTGACGGACCCTATCGGGGATAACATGAGCAATATTTTGCTTGTATTTTCCTGATTGAGAGATGCTCTTAATCAGAGGATACAGATCGTTGCCATCTTTATCTTCAATATTCAGCAGCCAGGCCTGATGATTTATACCGGCGATATCATACCGGCAAGTATCAATATGATTTCCCAGACGGACCGTGCGGAGCAGCCAGGGAACGCAAGCTTGCACGCTATGACAGAGGCCGACCGCTTTTACCTTGGTATATGTCTGCAGGTAACCGGTCAGCATGGCCATGGGATTTGAATAATTCAGGAAGAGCGCTTCCGGGCAGATCTCTTCAATATCACGGGCAAATTCCTCCAGGACGGGAATGGTCCGCAGTGCTCTAAAAATACCGCCGATCCCCAAGGTATCGGCAATCGTCTGCCTCAGCCCGTACTTCTTGGGTATCTCAAAATCGGTAATGGTGCAGGGGTCATACCCGCCCACCTGTATGGCATTGATGATGTAATCTGCACCCTGCAGCGCCTGTCTGCGATCCAGATGTTTGCTGATGGTCGCGGGGCGGCCGTACTTTCTATTTATGGCGCTGATGATGACAAATGACTCATGCAACCTCTGCTCGTCGATATCATGCAGCGCAATCTCAAATTTACCTAACTCCGGCGTACAGATGCAATCACCCAGAATACTTTTGGCAAATACGGTGCTTCCCGCACCCAGAAAGCAAATTCTCAAATCTACTCCTCCTTAAACAACCCTTTCAGGCCTCCATGCTGCAAGAGACCCTCCGCTAAATCATCCAGTTCCGCCAGTGTTAATCGGGGCGCCAGATAAGGGTCCAACTTGATCGTACGCTTGAAAATGGTAGCTGACTTGGTAATCAACGTCTTCACGGTCATGATGACGGCCCCGGCCGGATCATCAATAGCTAAAACACAGGGCAAGGGAAGATTGACCTTTTCCCTGCTTATTTTCCGGTCGGTAAAAATAAAAGGGATCTCGACAACGGCGTCCGTATCCAATCCATTGATACTGCCATCATTGACGGCATTAAGATAAACCGTTGTCTTTTCCGCAGATAAATATGCGGATATCAGCTTGAAGATAATTTCAGCGGTGGCCTGGGCCGCCACATTGGCGGAATGATAGTAACCATAAAACTTCAGACTGCGGAGGCCTTCTCCGGTCAGATCGTTACGGGTAATGTTGAGGTCCAGATCCTTTATCTTTTCCCTCAGTTGGGGATAGAAATCCTTGCCGTCCTGATCAGCTATTTCGGCAACCCAAAGATGGTCGCATACCCCGGCAAGCTTGTAGGTCAACCGTCCCCTGTATGCGCTCAGAGAAGTGGCCTCCAACAAGGTGTCAACGGTCTGATCGGCCTTCCTGCTTATACCATAGCCGGTTATATGATGGGCTTTTTTCAGATAGGCGGTGATGATATCCGGCATCCTGCCGGCATTGATAATGACCGCCTCCTGTAAATTGGCATCGTTTATGGCGGCGGCAAGCCGGTCCATCTCTCTCCATATCTCATCGCCGCTCAATAAAGCACCAAGAGTTTTAGCCTTATGTAGATCGATATGATATTTGCCCGCCAACGGTTTATATCCGGCGTAGTCGGGCTCGGGGCAGCCGAGAAGATTGATGATCATGTCAGCGCCCTTCAGACTCTCATCGAGCCGATCATAAAATACCGGGGTTTTTGCCGCCCCTATTTCATCATTATCCACCTCATAACCGGGGGCGTAGACATGGATGGTAATCTTTTCCTGCAGAGGGGCCAGCCGTTTAATAATATCCCGCCATTCGCGGTGATCAGGTTTGGAAATCAGGCATACCTTCATCTTGTTCATTCCTTTTTAGGGCGTCTTAATATTTTCTTTTTTTATTTAAAAATAACATCGTAATCGCGGCTGTTGTCGATCTATGTCAAATTATACATAACAACAGGGGCTCTTTCAAGGGCAGTATGTTATTTCATTTTCTGTCATCCGGAGGGAGCGGCCAACGGACGCGACCGAAGGATCTTAACCACTCTCGCGCCGCCGTTATAATCCGGAATGATATAACCCCGCCCCGGAGTTACTTCCTGTCTACATATTCTGTGGTGTTTATGGATAAAAGGAAGATGCTTGCCCAAAAACCCA
>JBASYW010000277.1:0-3340 GCA_049277715.1 Dethiobacteria bacterium
TGTTCCGGCGTCTCTGTTTTTGTGGTATTGAAACGGCTCTCATTTTTAAGTGTAGGTCTATCTCATTCCGCACTTGGGGGGATCGCAATCGGACTGATCACGGGGATAAATCCGATGCTGACCGGCATTATTTTTGCCGTAATCGTCGCCCTGGGCACGGGCATTATCAGTCGCCGGCGTAAAATCAGCGAGGATACCGCCGTGGGCATCCTGTTTTCGGTAGGGATGGCCCTGGGAATCATCCTGATCAGCATGGTCAAAGGGTATTATCCCGAACTCTTTTCCCTGCTCTTCGGGAATATCCTTGCCGTCACGGTAACGGACCTATATCTACTCGGAGCAGTGATGATCCTGGTGCTGCTCTACGGTGGCATCTTCCTGAAAGAACTGCTGGCGATCTGTTTTGACGAAGAGATGGCCAGCGTTACCGGGGTCCCGGTAGCCCCCCTCTATCTGGGCATGTTGGTGGCCATGGCCGTGACGATCATGGTCTCCGTCAAGGTCGCCGGAGTTGTTCTCGCTTCAGCCCTGCTGGTCATACCGGCAGCTACGGGATACCGTTTAAGTGACAATTATCGAGGCATGTTGCTCATCTCTCTGGCCACCGGACTGATCGGCTGTGTCGGCGGCCTGGCTTTATCCTATTTTTTGAACGCCCCTTCAGGGGCCACGATCGTATTGACGATGACGGCACTCTTTTTACTCGCCGGTTTAAAAAAATACCGGGGCCGCTCCACGGCCCTTAAATAACGCCACATCGCCTCTCTCTAAAAAAAGTAATTCTTGATGGTTGTAAAATTCAGGTTTACATTATCCGGCCCTTCGATCATATTCATGTGACCAGGCAGCAACCATTGGATCTCCTCTTTTATGAGAGCCAGTTTATTGATGCTTTCTTTCATCGCCTCCATATCGCCACCCGGAAGGTCCGTGCGCCCGATACTGGAACGGAATACGGTATCTCCGCTGACCAGTGCTTTTTCCCGCTGGTGGTAAAGACAGATCGAACCCGGTGAATGCCCGGGGGTATGCAGCACTTTCAAGACCGTGCCGCCCACCTCCAGATCACCTTCCTGAATGAGGATATCTGGGGTAAAGTCGATGGCGTCATCTCCCCCCCGCTCACGATATATCCTCGCCATCGCCTCAAGCAGGTACTCCTCATCTTTATGCACTGCAATGCGTACGCCGCTCTGTTCCCTGATCGCCGGTGCCGCCTCGTAATGATCCGGATGGCCGTGCGTGCAAATAATCAGGTGGATATCTTTAAAAGAAATTCCGTCCTGCTCGAGTTTTTTTTGTAAACGCTCCAAACATTCTTCACCCAGCTCGTTTCTCAGGTGCCCGGGATCGATCAGGATATTCTTCCCCCCTTGAATAAGGTATGTATTGCAGTTATTTCCATACCCCTCCCAGGGATACCAGAATAGATTGTCCGTTAACAGCATTAATATCCCTCCTTAACATCGTCGGTATATTCTGATATAATATAATAATTATAACACAACATCCGATAAAATGAGCAAGGGGGAGTTGGCATGGGCAAGATTAAAACGGCAGCCGAGATTGCCATGGAGAAAACCAGACAGATCAACGTCAAAAATGATACCGCCGAAAAATATACCAAGTACATAAAAGCGGCCAAGGTTCTGGCCACTTCACTCCTTGAGAGCAAATCGGATGCAGAGAAAATTATGGAGGCTTTAAAACGCTATCCCGAGGAAGCTTTGGATGCCGTTAAAAAGGTTTTTTTCCGGAGCTTTGCCGAAAACATCAACCTTTCCAATACCCCGGATATCCTTAAAATGATCCATCACCTCACCGCGGATGAAGTTATCCTCAAAGCAACCGCAGAAGTGAACTCAATTTTTCAACATTGCCATATGAAGCTGAAAGAACATTTGAAGGAAGCCGGCAGGAACAACGAGGAGTTAATGCGCCAGAAACTGGCCGCGGAAGGAATCAGGGGCTCCGCCATCTATCGCATCAATCGCCATAACGATATTTTGGAGAATATATCTTCCCGGTGGGAGGCAGAATACCGTATGCAGTTATCGGGCTTCCGTTCTTTTCTCTCCCAAAATGCCTAGGCTAATGAGGTGTACAAAATAAAGAACTATAACCGTACCGAGTTACTGGAGGAAAATATCTTCACCCTTATCTGGAGATATTCCCTTCCGGCTACCACGGGCATGCTGGTGAATGCATCATTTAATATCATCGATACCATCTTCGTCGGATTTCTGGGCAGCGAGGCCATCGCCGCCCTCTCCGTATCTTTCCCGGTGCAGATGTTGATGGGAGGCATCGCCATCGGCACCGCCGTAGGCGCCTCATCTCTTATCTCACGCCAACTCGGCGCCGCTGAATATGAAGAGGCCAACAAAACAGCCAGCCAGGCCTTCTCCCTGGCATTGTTGCTCAGTCTCATCATCGTCTTCATCGGAACTTTCTATCTGAAAGATATGATCGCCATATTTGGTGCCACTCCCGAGATATTTTCGGCAACCTGTGAGTATCTTTCCGTAATTTTATGGGGAGCCCCCACTGTTTTTCTGATGATGATGAGCAACAATATTATCCGTGGCGAAGGAAACCCGGTCATGTCCATGAAGATAATGATTGCCGGTGCGGTGCTGAACATTATCCTTGATCCCATCTTTATCTTTGCTTTTAGTTTGGGCATCAGGGGTGCTGCCCTGGCAACGGTTATCGCCCGTACCCTGGTCCTGTTCTACGTTGCTTACTATTACCTCTCGGGAAAAAGCCTGATCCGGATCTCGGCCAGATGGTTTATCCTGCGCTGGAAAATTGTCTACGAGATATATCGGGTGGGCATATCGGCGATCTTCATGCAGATCGCCATTAATCTGGCCACAATCTTCGTGAACAGGATTCTGGGTGATTATGATTATCTGGGCATTGCCGCCCTCGGTATCATCATACGTCTGCAGGCATTGATCATTTTGCCATGTATCGGCATATCCCAAGGTCTCTTAACCATTATCGGTTTTAATTACGGGGCGGGACTTAAAAAGAGGGTGCGCGAGTCTTTTCTAAAGGCGGTGATCATCGCCTTCGGTTTTGCCTTCTGCATCTCCCTGCCTTTTTTCCTCTTTCCTGATTTCTTCATCGGTATCTTCAGCCGGGATCCCCAACTGGTCGATATTGCCTCTCGCGCACTGCGCATCATAGTCATAACGGTGCCGATAGCTTCCTTCCAGATCATCTCCTCGGTTCTGTTTCAGGGGACGGGACGTGGATTTCCGGCCCTGGTACTCACGCTCTCCCGTCAATTGATACTCTATCTCCCTCTGGTATTTCTTCTGAACAGATTCTG
>JBASYW010000278.1:0-4818 GCA_049277715.1 Dethiobacteria bacterium
GGGAAAGCCAGGACGCGCATAGAGAAGATAATAAAACAGCGAAGCTCTTGACTATGACGCCGGGATTGTGCTTTTAATATAATAATAATAAAAAGGAAAAAGGGGCATGGGAAATTGGCCAGGAGTAAACAGAAGATCTCTTTTGAAAAAGCATTGGAAAAATTGGAGAGTATCGTCAAGAAAATGGAGGGAGGAGAGCTCCCGCTGGAGGAATCGATGAAATTATTTCAGGAAGGGATCGAACTTTCAGGGGTCTGCAGGGAGCTACTTGCGGAAGCGGAATACAAGGTTGAACACCTGCTGAAAGGCAGGGATGAGACCGGTTATGGTTCCAACGGGGCTGCGGACCTGACAACCGAACATGATGATTCCAATTACGATGCCGGCAACATTCCCGAGGATGAGGAATAAACGAGGAATAGACGAGGAATAATCCAGGTCAATCATAAATTTTACACCGGCATTGGGGGAAAATACAGACTAAAGTCTTGAGGTAAATGATGAAAAAGACAGACGATCACCATTGCCATTGTCAGATCAACAAAGGGCTTGACGAGTTGAAGGCCATGGTTGATGAGCATCTAGGCAAGATCATTGACCGTGCCTCTTTGCCCGATCCGGCCATCGCCGCGGCGATGAATTACTCTCTGCTGGCCGGGGGAAAGAGGTTGCGCCCGGTGATGTGTCTGGCCGTCGCCGAAATGTTTGGCTCGCCCCCGGAAGATATACTGGAGGCCGCATGTGCCATCGAACTGGTTCACACTTACACATTGGTGCACGATGACCTTCCGGCGATGGACGACGATGATTACCGGCGGGGCCGGTTGACCTGCCACCGTGTATATGGAGAAGCTACCGCCATCCTGGCCGGAGATGCCCTGCTTACGCTTGCTTTTGAGCTGTTGGCGGAATTCGGCCTGAAAGGCGGCGGCGCTCATCATGGCCGCAAAGCCTTGCGGTTGATCCGTGAGCTGGCTGCCGCCGCGGGGTACCGGGAGCTTATCTGCGGCCAGATGATGGATCTGGCTTCCGAAGGGCGTGACGATGTGCCGCCGGAGGCGGTCGAGGAGATAGGGCGCCGCAAGACGGCGGCCTTGATCTGTGCCGCGATAAGGATGGGAGCCATTTTAGGCGGGGCCACCGCCGAAGAATTCGAGAGGCTGTCCCGCTACGGAATATCCATGGGCATGGCTTTTCAGATCATCGACGATCTCTTGAATATCGAGGGCGACCCTGAACAGATGGGCAAGAAAACGGGTACCGATCGGAAGAAAGGTAAGGCGACTTACCCGGCGTTGTGGGGAAGAAATAAGGCTCATGAGCGGGTGATGGATCTTTATCATGCCGCGGCAGGAGAACTGGAACATTTCGGATCGCGTGCCGCCGTTTTGCGCTTATTGGCCGATCGGATCGTCTTCCGGCAGGATTGATTGTTCTGTTGTTGCCCGGTCTGTTCTGTGCTATAATAGCTTAGCAGAAGGCATAAGTGACGCAGTATTCTAGTTGAAGCTGCTGTTTCCAAAAACGGGCCTAAAAATCCGTTGCGGGCACATCGATGAAGTCTCTGGTGCTGGCTGCTGACGCCCAGTCGGGGGTTGGTGCTGGGGGTTAAGGAACTGGGGCGATCTACAAAGGCATGTAGGCGTTGACCCTAGCTCCGCGGAGACCCAAGTGGGTGGTGCATTGTTATAATGACAAAAGACTACTGCTTGGGTAGAACCTGTATGCGGTGAAAGCTGTGTGCAGTGTAGCCTGCCTTGAGGTGGTGTGGGTGGAGGAAGCCGTTTGCTACTTAAACCCTCGCTGCAAAAGAGGCTAGGAGACAGAGAAGCTTTATCGAGGAAATCTCCTAGGCTGTTTCCGGGCACGGGAGGTATCCCCGGGGTTAAAGTACGAGCTAAGTGGCAATCCAGCTCTGCCAGTGGCAACATGGCAGGGATGATCATAATAGGAAACTTCCTGCTCGGTAACGTCAGGTGATCATCCGGGAAATCCTGCTGGACCTAAGCCGTAAAGTTTACCGGGGTTACTGTCACTTATGCCTGATTTATATAAACGGTTAAAGCTCCATGGGTTTCCGGTCCATGCAAATTATGTGGATCCCCGGGGGCGTTATTTTTGGGGTGAAGCTGTTTGGCGCGAAAAAACAGGGATGAGAACGGGAACGGCTGGGTTGTCCGCATGGCCGTCAGGACTTTTCTTCTAGCGATTATCTTCGGGATTGCCACCCAACTGCTCCTTCAGAAAATATTTTCACTTTATCTGGCTCTGTTAATACTAATAATAGTGGTGTTGATCGGGATAGTTTTTGACGGCATCGGCACGGCGGCTGCGGCGGCGAAGATGGGGCCGCTGAATGCCAAGGCCGCCCGTAAAGTTGAAGGCGCGCGCAAGGCGGTACAGCTGGTCAAAAATGCGGATCGTGTGGCCAATTTCTGTAACGACGTTATTGGTGATATATCCGGCATCGTCAGCGGAGCCGTCTCCGCGGTGATCATCTTTAACCTGATCTTTTTTGGAGAGCAACAGGAGTTTTACCTGCGTATTCTGCTCACCGCCGCCGTTGCCGCCGTTACGGTGGGGGGCAAGGCCTGGGGAAAGAAGAAAGCCATCCGGAAATCAACGGAGATCATGCTGGCTATCGGCCTGTTGCTGACAAGGCTGGAAAGGCTCCTGCCACGTAACTGGAGCATTTTTCAGAGGGATTGACAAAAGATAATAGAGAGCAATGTGAAGAGGGGTTATTGGTTTTATGACGGAAAAACTGGATCGCGTGCGGGAGCCATCGGACCTGAAGAAATTGCGAACAGAGGAGTTAAATCAGCTCTCCGCCGAGATTAGAGATTATCTTATCAAGGTGGTTTCCTCCAACGGGGGGCATCTTTCTTCCAGCCTCGGGGCCGTGGAACTGACGGTGGCCCTTCATTATGTTTTTGAATCTCCCAAGGACAGGATAATCTGGGATGTCGGCCACCAGAGTTATGCCCATAAGGTACTTACCGGAAGAAAGGACAACTTTGAAACTTTGCGCAAGTTGGGCGGTATTAGCGGCTTTCCCAATCGCGAAGAAAGCGAGCATGACGTGTACGGAACCGGCCATAGCAGCACCTCGATCTCGGCCGCGCTCGGGCTTGTTGAGGCCCGCGAGTTGAAGGGGGACCATTACCATGTCATTGCCGTTATCGGCGACGGCGCCCTTACGGGGGGGATGGCTTTTGAAGCACTGAACCATGCCGGAGCCCTGGATCGTGATATGATCGTAATATTGAATGATAATAATATGTCCATCGACCATAATGTGGGCAGCATCTCTTCCTATTTAGGGAGGATCAGAACCAGCCCGGGTTATACCAGGCTTAAAGAGAAGATCACCCTTTTCCTGCATCGCATTCCCTTGATCGGCCGGGCCATAGCGGAGATAACATCCCGCTTGAAATCGGCCTTGAAACATTTTTTTATCCCCGGCATGCTTTTTGAAGAACTGGGGTTTACCTATTTAGGGCCCGTGGACGGCCATAACATCAAAACTTTAATTTCGGTGCTGGAGCGGGCGCAGCAGAAGAAAGGGCCGGTGCTTATCCATGTCCTGACCCGGAAAGGGAAAGGGTACATTTATGCGGAGGAGAATCCCACCGAGTTTCATGGCGTAGGCCCCTTTGATATCTCCAGAGGCGTATCTTCCTCAGCGGTGAGCCGGACCCCCACCTATACGGAGGTCTTTGGCAGGACGCTGGTTGAACTGGCGGAGGAAGATGAGCGCCTGGTGGCAATCACGGCGGCGATGGCTGCGGGAACGGGGCTGGAACTCTTTGCCGCAAGATTCCCCGAACGTTTTTATGACGTGGGTATTGCCGAGCCGCATGCGGTTACCCTTGCCGCCGGTCTGGCGGTGGGCGGACTGAAGCCGGTAGCGGCAATTTACAGCACCTTTATGCAGAGGGCTTACGATCAGGTTGTCCACGAATTGGGGGTGCAGAAAATCCCCGTGGTCCTGGCCCTCGATCGCGCGGGCATCGTCGGCCGGGACGGTGAAACCCATCAGGGTATCTTTGATCTCTCTTACCTCAGGCATATTCCCAACTTGGCGGTCATGGCTCCCGGGGATGAGAATGAGCTGCGGCATATGCTCAAAACGGCCATAAATTATGAAGAAGGGCCGGTGGCCATACGCTACCCGCGGTCCGTGGGCAAGAACGTCGTCCCGGAGAAGCCCCGGATATTGCCCTGGGGCAAATCGGAGCTGCTGCGCGCGGGGAGTGACTTGCTGATACTGGCCCTGGGCACGATGGTCTATCCGGCACGGAGGGCGGCGGAACGGTTGTCCGCCAAAGGGATCGAGGCGGCAGTGGTGAACGTCCGTTTCGTCAAACCCCTCGATGCGGATTTGATCCTGAATCTGGCGCGGCAGTGCCGGGGAATCATGACTGTAGAGGAAAACATACTTGCAGGCGGATTCGGCAGCGCCTGTCTGGAGCTTCTGGAGGAAAATAAACTGCTGATCCCGGTGAAGCGCCTGGGGATCGGTGATAAATTTGTCCGGCACGGCAGCCGTGATGAGCTTCTCGTCCTGCACGGGCTGGATGAAGACAGCATCTACAAGGAGGCGGTCTCTTTTGCCACCCATATCAGGCGTGAAAAGAGCCCGGTGGTCAGCCCCTAGCGCAGGCATGGTCCGGGGCCGCCCCGCGGCTGTTTGGGGGGGGATCGGCGGGAGATACGGTTAATAATGGTGAAAAAAAAGAGAAAGAGATTGGATATACTTGTCGTGGAGAGCGGTCTTGTTTCCCACCGCAATCGTGCACGCGCGGAGATAATGGC
>JBASYW010000279.1:0-11928 GCA_049277715.1 Dethiobacteria bacterium
CGGCTTCCCCACCAAAAATGCCGCCTCACGATCTTTTAGCGCACCGGCGATAATCTCCGAGCCGCTTGCCGAACCGCCATTGATCAGTACGGCCATCGGATAACCTTTGGGTGCCGCATCGGAATAATAGGTCTCTTTTACCGTCCCGTCCCGCTCCACAATCTTGACGATCTCGCCTTTGGGCACCAGCACTCGCGCAATCTTCAGCGCCTCCACAAGCAGCCCTCCGGGATTATCACGCAGATCCAGCACCAGCCCCTGCAACCCCTGCGCCTCGAACTTATCCAACATGGCCAAGAATTCACGGCCGGTACCTCCGTCAAACTGGCTTATCCTGATGTAGGCAATATCGTCATCCACCCATTCGCCCGTAACCGTCCGGAAAGTAATCTCCTCCCGTTCCATGGAAAATTCGATCTCTTCCTCGGAACCGGGCCGCTCGACCCCGATGATAACCTTCGATCCCACCTTGCCGCGGATAAGCTGGACAATTTTATCCACGTGCTTATTTTTAATATCAATGTGATCAACATAGCGGATACGGTCACCCGGGTGCACCCCGGCCCTCAATGCGGGGGTATCCGGCAGGACTTCCGTCACCGTGATCCCCTCCCCCGTATCCACGATCCGGACCCCCACCCCGCCGAAAGAACCCTTCAGGAAGGCAAGGAGATCCTCCGTATCCTCGTGGTTTAAAAAGGTGGTCTGGGGATCGTTCAGCGTCCTGAGCATCCCCTCGATCGCCCCTTCAAGCAGCTCCTGCCGGTCAAGCTCGTCAATATACTCCTCCTCTAGGATACCGATAATCCTGAATAGCAGACCGTACTCGCTATATTTTTCGTTGCCATGCGGGGAGCCGTCCACTTCCGCCGGAACCGGCGGATCCTGCCGGCCGGCGATCTTGTAGGTTACAAAGTTGCTGATGAGCAACAGCGCCACCAGAAACAATACCGTATAAAAAACCTTGTTTTCTCTCAATTCACAACACCGCCTGCGGCTGCGTGCCTTATTTAATAAAAAAGCCGGACCTTTACTGAGTATTATTATAACTCAACCGATCCGGTTTCCAACCAAAATTATCTGTGCCGGCTAAAACCGACCCTAAATCATAGATAACCGTAAGGATCCACCGGCACACCGTTAATCCTCACTTCAAAGTGCAGATGCACCCCGAAACTGTGACCGGTATTGCCGGCCTTCCCGAGCCGATCCCCCCGACGCACGGACTGCCCCTTCTTTACGCTGATGGAGCTCATATGCGCATAGAGCGTCGTCATCCCACCGCCATGATTAACCACTACATGATTTCCGTAACCAACTAAGCTATATACTACTTTAAACACCTCGCCGCTCTCTGCCGCCAGAATGGGTTTGGCCTCACCATATGTTCCTATATCTATTCCTGCATGAAGTTGCCCCCAACGTGGACCAAATTTAGAGGTTAAATAAGATTTTCCCTCCACCGGCCAGAGCAGTGCCCCCGTAGGGCGCTGCCCCCCGCTCATATTCAGTCGTTTAATCTCATCCTCGAGCTTTTTACCTGCTTCTTCAAGATCCGATAGGTGCTGGACTATTTTCTGTATCTCCTTGTTGAGCTCGTTCAGGACGCGGGAACGGGCCGCCACATTGCGGTCAGCCTCCTCTTTCTTGTCGGCCACCGTCCGGCGGGCGCTCTCCAGTTCGCCTTTCTTCTCTTCCAGCTCCTCTTTCTTGGCGATGATGATACTTCTTTCTTCCTCGACCTTCTCGATAAGCATCAGATCGTTGTCGGCAATAACTTTTAAATAATAAAATCTGGTCAGCATATCGGCAAAAGAGGAAGATTCCAGCAGCACCTCCAGATAACTGACGTTACCCCGTTTGTACATCACGCGCAGCCGTTTGGCGAGCAGTTCTTCCTGATACTTCAGCCTCTCCTCGGCCTCTCTTAACTCATGCTCGGCGATCGCGATATCTTTCTCCGTCGTACGGATCTCCCGGTTCAGCCGGTTCAACTCCATCCTGATCTTGCGCAGCTCCCGGTCCAGAGTGTTCAACTCTTCTTTGAGTTCCTCCTCCCGGCTCCGCCTGGACTGGAGTTTCTCCTCCTCCGCCGCCTTCTGCTGCTCGATCCTCTCCTGCTCTTGCCGGGCCTCATCGATGCTCTTATTTTCGCCGGCCCACACAGGGGTAATCAGCGTACAGGTGATCAGAACCATGACCAGCAAAATGGCCACGCCTTTTGCGATTATGTAGCCTCGTCTGTAACCCTGTTCGAACCTGATCATCACACCACTACCTCCTGCCTGACCTGTTACACCTTCAAATAACGACTGATAGACAATATACTGCCTACAATCCCCAGCCCTATGCCCATCGGGAAGATCAATTTAACAATATCGTTCATGGCCGTACCAAAGGAGACCATCGGTAAAAATGCAAGCTCGGCCTCCACGCCTTCCAGCAGCGCATGGTAACCGAAATAAAGACAGATCAAAGGTATTATCGTGCCCAGCAACCCCAGAAACAGACCTTCAAAAATGAACGGCAGCCGGATAAATGAATCGGTGGCCCCCACATATTTCATGATCATGATCTCTTCACTGCGCAACATTACCGTCATCCGGATACTGTGAGAGATGAGAAATGTTGCCGTAATCGCCAGCAGGATCATCAGGGATAGCGCCGCATACTGCAACGCCCTGGTAAACTTGGTCAGTTTCTCAACCATCTCCTGATGGCAGATTACGTCCTCTATCGCCGGGAATTTTTTCAGATCTTCCATCAATTCAAAGACCATCTCCGGCTCCCAAACTCTGATGATATATGAATCCTGCAGCGGGTTCTCCTCGATCCCCTCCACATATTCCGGGCCGAGCATATCTTTAAGCTCTTCCAGGGCCACCTCTTTGGTTACATATTCGGTCTCCCTGATCGATTTATGGTTGTCGAGATTGTTCTTCAGATTTCTCCTCTCCAGAACAGAGGCGTCATCGCCGATAAAGACCACAATCTCGATCTGATCCCGCAAGGTATCAGACCAGTAGTCCACGTTAATATTTAACAGGACAAAAATCCCGAATATCAGCAAAGCTATGGCCACAACCCCGATAGATGCCAGGCTCATCCACCCGTTTTTAAACAATCCCCTGACGGCCTCACTCACGAAGTAATAAATATTTCTAAGGAGCACGCAGATAGGACCCCCTTGCCTCATCACCGATGACATTGCTATTATCCAGATAGACCACCCTTTTCTGAAGCCTGTCAACGGCGTCCCGGTCATGTGTGGCTACAATAACCGTTGTCCCATAGCTGTTGATATTACGCAGTAAATCCATTAACTCCGTAGAGTTATCGGGGTCGAGGTTGCCCGTAGGCTCATCAGCAATAATCATTGATGGCTTGTTCACTATGGCTCGGGCCAAGCCAACTCTTTGCTGTTCACCTCCTGAAAGATCCGTAACCAAAGACTTACTTTTATGTTCCAACCCCACGAGATCAAGCGCCAGGGGCACCCGTTTATTAATTTCCCGGCCGGATACGCCGGTCACCCGCATGGCAAAAGCCACATTTTCGAATACCGTCTTCCCTTCGAGCAGGCGGAAATCCTGAAAGACCATCCCCACGTTCCGTCTCAGCATCGAAACCTGACCACGGCGCAAGCGGCTTACATTCCTTCCAAAAACCTTCAAGATACCGCTGGTGGGGTAAATCTCCCTGATGATCAACTTCAACAACGTCGATTTACCCGCACCGCTTGGTCCGACAATAAATACGAATTCTCCTCTGTTTATTGTTAGGTTCACTTGCGATAGCGCTGTTTTCCCGTTATATTTCTTCGTTAAATTGTAAGCCTCTATCATAGATCAGTAAACCTCTGTGCAGATTATTTCCAATTTTTCGTCAAAGACCTTTCCTCTACATAAATAGGTCATTTTACTCTACCATATTCGACAAATTTAAATCTGATTCCTCCAAATTATATAAAGTTTTATTAACACTCAACGATATTTACATAACCAATCAAGGATGGCCAAAGAGCATGATTACCCTTATTTCTTGCTGATCCAGGGCATCATATCGCGGAGCTCCCGGCCTACCTTTTCCAGTAAATGGCGGCTTTCGATATCCCTCAACATCTGGAACATGGGCAACCCGGCCTGATTTTCCAGGATCCATTCGCGGGCAAATGCACCCGATTGTATCTCCCGGAGAATACTTCTCATCTCTTCTTTCCGGCCCTCATCAATGATGCGCGGGCCGCGGGTCAGATCACCGTACTCGGCGGTATCGCTGATCGAGTATCTCATCCGGGAGATTCCTCCTTCATAAATCAAATCAACGATCAGCTTGAGCTCATGCAGACATTCAAAGTAAGCGATTTCGGGCTGATATCCGGCTTCGACCAGCGTATCGAAGGAAGCTTTGATCAGCGCCGTTACCCCTCCGCACAGGACCACCTGCTCTCCGAAGAGGTCCGTCTCCGTCTCCTCCTGGAAAGTGGTCTCGATTACCCCGGCTCTCGTGCAGCCGATCCCCTTGGCATAGGCCAGGGCCATGGGTTTGGTTCTGCCGCTGTAATCCTGGTGGACCGCCAGAAGAGCGGGCACCCCCCTGCCTTCTTCATACATCCTTCTGACCAGATGGCCGGGGCTCTTGGGGGCGATCATAAAAACATCGACATCCCTGGGAGGGGCAATCTGCCGGTAAAGAATGTTGAAACCGTGTGAAAAGCCCAGTATCTTGCCTGCTTTTAAATGGGGCTCTACCTCCTTGCGGTAAACGGCCGGCTGTATGCTGTCGGGAATCAGGAACATGATAATATCGGCTTCGGCCGCCGCCTCGGAAACGGTCTTGACCTCCAACCCGGCATCAGCGGCCTTCTTGCGGCTTGAGCTTTCCTTATGTAGACCCACGACCACATCTGCCCCGCTGTCTCTAAGGTTGAGCGCCTGTGCATGCCCCTGACTGCCGTAACCCAGAATGGCTATCTTCTTCCCTTCCAACATCTTCAAATCCGCATCTTGTTCGTAATAAGCTTTGACCATCAAACAGACCTCCTATTGATTTTTAATCTCAATTATAATTAATATTTTGTTACTTATCCAATTTATTTTCTATAAAACCTTGCCGGTTTCCTGCTTCAGATATTCCTGTTCTTTAAAACCCTCTCCGATCGTCTCCCCCGCATTGCCGATGATTACAAATGCCGCCGGGTCGGTCTCATAGACGATATGTTTTAGACGGGCAACCTGGGGGCGGGTTACAACACAGAAGAGCATCTCTCTTTTTTCCCCCGTAAAACCGCCCTCGCCCTTGAAAAAGGTCACGCCGCGGTTTAAATCCTGAAATATTTTCCGGGTGATCGTCTCTTTCTCCTCCGTAATCACCAACACCACCTTGACCAGGCTGAAACCATCCTGAAGAAGATCGACAAACCAACTGCTTACAAATAAAGAAATGGTTGCATACATGGCGATCTCTATACCGAAGACCAGTGCCGCAAGCATGATGATAAGCAGATCGGTTCCCAGCAGCCCCTGCCCCAGAGTTATCCCCTTGATCCGGTTCAACAAAAGTGAAGCCAGTGCCGTCCCCCCGGTAGATCCGCCAAATTCAAAAACAATCCACATGCCAAATCCCAGGATAACCCCTCCGAAGATGGAAGCAAGCAGCAGGTCGGAGGTGAACGTGGGGAGAAAACGGAACAGTTCGGAAAATAACGAGAGGAAGATCATGCCGAGGAAACTGTTCTGTATCACTTTCCGTCCCAGTAGCAAATAGGAGAGGATAAACAGAGGAACATTGGCCAGAAATATCGTCAACCCCACAGGTATATTCCACAGGTGAAATAAAATAATGGCCAGGCCGCTGGCCCCGCCGGCCGCCAGACGGTTGGGAACAAGAAGCAGGTTCAAGCCCACGGCCATAATCGCTGTCCCTGCAATTAAACCAGCTGTTTCCCATAATATTTTCTTCCATTGCCGCCCGCGTTTCTTCATACTATATCCCGCCATATAAATATCCTTGGGTATAGTATCTGTAATTTGGGATGAACTAACCGACTTTTACGATTTGCCGCAGGCTTTCCAGCGCAGATATCGCTCCTGCAGGAGATCAATTTCTCCGTCCATAACCTCGCCGATGTTGCCGATCTCCGTATCGGTACGGTGATCCTTTACCAGGGTAAAAGGGTGAAAGACATAGGAACGTATCTGGTTGCCCCAGGCGATCATCTTCTGCTCTCCCCTGATTGCTTCCAGTTCTTCCGATTGCTGCTGCCGATAATATTCGGCAATGCGGGCCTGAAGGATACGCATGGCCTGCTGCCGATTGCTGTGTTGCGAGCGGTCACTCTGGCATTGAGCCACGATGCCGGTAGGCAGATGAGTCATCCTTACCGCCGAATCTGTAGTATTGACGTGCTGTCCGCCCGCGCCCCGGGCACGGAATGTATCTACCCGCAGATCTTCAGGAGCAATGGTGAACTCCTCGCCTTCGACCTCCGGGATAACATCGACGGAAGCAAAAGATGTATGCCTGCGCCGTGCGGCATCGAATGGAGAAATCCGCACCATGCGATGAACCCCTTTTTCCGATTGCAGCAGGCCATAGGCGTACTTTCCGCTTATAGATAAAGTAACGCTCTTGATGCCGGCCTCCTCGCCGGTCAAAAGATCCAGTATCTCCGCCTCCATCCCCCTCTTCTCCGCCCAGCGCAGATACATCCTCATCAGCATCTCCGCCCAATCCTGGGATTCTATCCCCCCGGCTCCGGGATGGATGGAAAGCATTGCTTTTTTATCATCATATGGAGTGGAGAAGAGCAACCTTATCTCCATACTGTCAAGAATCTTTTTCAGAGCAACGATCTGTTTTTCCGCCTCGGTGAGAAGTTCCTCTGCCTCTTTTGCCTCTTCATCCTCATCGACAAGCTGCAGCAACACTTCTATCTCTTCAATGTTTTTGAGGATATGTTGATCCTGCTCTATATCTTCCCGCAGAGCACTGATCTGCTGAAAAAGCTCCTTTGCATTTCCACCGTCCTCCCATAACGACGGGTCTGCAGATTTCCGATTCAGTGCTTCAAGCAATTCCTTCTTATTTTCCAGTTCAAAGTGAATCCCTCAGTTCCCCATAACGGCTGTTCTGCGCCGCCAACTCTGCGCATAAATCTTTAAATACCGGCATCTTTTACATCGCCTCCCGTTCTTGCCCATCTCCACAGACACTTAAAATCTCTTCCCTGTCAATGTTATGGTTGCCGCTATCCGTCTTTTCCACAGCATTTTTTATATTTTTTACCGCTGCCGCAAGGGCAAGGGTCATTTCTTCCCACTCTCCGCCCCACTCTGACCGGCCGGGGCTTCTCCCCCTTCCTTCCCGGGGCATCGGCTCCTGCGTCGTCACGGAAACTCCCCGGTCTCGATCCGCCCGCGCCGGGCCGAACCTCCGTGGGTGAGGAAACAATCCTCTCCCGCCGGGGCAACTTTCTGATCCGGGTCATAAAAATACCACGTACAACGTTTTCCTGGATCTCGTTCAACATGAACTCATAGGCCCTTGAAGCCTCGATACGATACTCCACCAGCGGATCCCTCTGTGCATAGGTGCGGTTCCCCACCTCATGACGCAGATCATGCATCGCATCTATATGCTCGATCCAGTGGCGGTCGACGGTACGCAACAGCACCACCCGTTCCAGCTCGCGCATGCTGCCCGGCCCGAAATCCCTCTCGATCTCCTTCTCCCTGCTCTCGTAATTATGGAGAACCTTCTCCAGCATAAATTCTTTTGCCTGCTGCGGATCCCTCTCCAACAGATCCTGCAAGGAGACAATGCCGGGACGCAAAAAAGCGGTCTCGCCAAATTTAATCAGTTCATGGGCCATCTCCTCGCCAAGGTAAGACCTGCCATCACCAAAACGGTCAAATGATGATTCGACCACTTCCCGTATCATCTCCAGGATCGATTCCTTGATATTTTCTTCCTCCAATGCCTGACGCCGCGATTCATATATCACCTTTCTCTGCTCGTTCAAGACAAGATCGTATTCAAGCAGGTGCTTCCTGATCTCGAAGTTTCGATACTCCACCTTCTTCTGTGCATTTTCAATCGCCCTGCTGATGAGCGGATGATCTATGGGCATATCCTCCTCCATCCCCAGCCGATCCATAATGGGAGCAATGTTGCCTCCCCCGAACAGGCGCATCAGATCATCCTCCAGAGAGATAAAGAAGTGCGATGAACCGGGATCACCCTGCCTTCCGGCACGTCCCCGCAGCTGATTGTCAATCCGACGGCTCTCATGCCGTTCGGTGCCGATGACGTGAAGACCGCCAAGCTCAATAACCTCCCGGTGCTCCTGCTCCCATCTGGCTTTGAATCCGGGCAGAACCTCCCGGAGGCGTTCGGCGAATTCCCGGTCATAATCCTCAAGGTGCTCCTTATCCATACCGGCCAATTCCTTATGCACCTTCTCCCGGGCCAGATATTCATAGTTGCCGCCCAGGACTATATCGGTCCCCCTCCCGGCCATGTTGGTGGAGATGGTTACCGCTCCCTTCTGTCCGGCCTGGGAAATTATCTCGGCCTCCCGCGCATGGTTGACCGCATTGAGAACATTATGCCGCACCCCGCGCCTCTTGAGCATCCGGCTGAGCATCTCCGATTTTTCCACCGAGATCGTGCCCACCAGCAAAGGCTGCCCCGTCCCGTTATACTCGATTATCTCCTCGATAACAGCATTGAACTTGGCCTTCTCCGTCTTGTAAATCAGATCGGGATAGTCCTCCCGGATCATGGGCATATTGGTGGGTGCAATCACCACATCCATGCCGTAAATATCCTGAAACTCCTTCTCTTCCGTCGCCGCAGTGCCGGTCATCCCCGAGAGCTTGTTGTACATCCGGAAAAAGTTTTGAAATGTGATCGAGGCTACGGTGCGTGTCTCATCCTGAATGGCTACACCTTCCTTGGCTTCCAGGGCCTGATGAAGGCCTTCCGAGTATCTTCTCCCGGGCATGAGCCGCCCCGTAAACTCATCCACGATGATCACCTGATTATCCTTGATCACATAATCTACGTCTTTCTCGTAGAGCGAGTAAGCCTTGAACAGTGCGCGGATCGTGAATTCGTGCTCCCCGCCCCGCTGACGGGCCATATCCTCCTTATCCGGTTCCTCCTCTTCTCCCGACTCGATCGCCTCCTCATCAGGCTCGGCATCTTCCTCCAAATCTTCCTGCCCATAACCCAGAAACTCCTTCAGTTCCGGATCTTCCTTGGCCAGCTCATCATACCCCTTGGGAGATATATCAACGTTTCTGGTAATCTCATCGATGCTGAAATAAAGTTCCCCGTCCAGAAGGTGGAGGCTCTTCTCGGACATCAGACTGTGTTTTACCCTCTCCACCTGTTTCTCCATGCCGGGTTCTTTTAGCAGGTTCATCAACTTTTTGTTTTTGGGAGCACCACGCCGAGCCAGGAGGATCAGCTCGCCGGCCTCCTCGTTTTTCCCTTCGCCCAGGTACTGCTGTGCGCGGTTGAGGGCATCGTTGACCAGCCGCCACTGTTTTCTGATGAGCGAGGATACAACCTTGTTCCACCGCTCATAACCCTGCTCGGCCTTAACTCTGCTGCTGATGATCAGCGGGGTGCGGGCTTCATCAATCAGGATGCTGTCCACCTCGTCCACGATCGCAAAATTCAGTTCACGCTGCATCAATTGGTCTTTATAGATCACCATGTTATCCCGCAGATAATCAAAACCGAGTTCATTATTCGTTCCATAGACGATATCTGCATTGTAGGCGCTCTTCTTCTCGTCGGGTTCCATCCCGTGAACCACCAGCCCCACCGTCAGGCCGAGCAGGCGATAGATGGGTCCCATCCATTCGCTGTCCCGCCTGGCCAGATAATCGTTAACCGTTACGATATGCACCCCCCGGCCGGAAAGGGCATTCAGATACGCCGGCATCGTGGCCACAAGAGTCTTGCCCTCACCGGTTTTCATCTCCGCGATACGTCCCTGGTGCAGGACAATCCCTCCCAGAACCTGAACATCAAAAGGGAACATGCCCGTAACTCTCCCGGCCGCCTCCCTTGCCAGAGCAAAAGCTTCCGGCAGAAGATCATCCTCGGTCTCACCCTCGGCCAATCGTCTCCTGAACTCCTCCGTCTTGGCCGTCATCTCCGCGGTGGTCAGAGCAGACATCTCATCTTTCAGGGCGTTCACCTCGGCGACGATACCCATGAGCTTTCTGATTTCCCGTTCATTGGAACGTCCCCATAGACGCTTTTTCAACCAATCGATCAAATTACCCAACCTCCACAAAAACCAGGATCTAACCATGCACAACCGGTATATATTATACTATTTTTCACGCATTATTTCCTCCGCCAGCACCCAGATCCCCCCGGCGACCAGCGAATGTCCTCCCAGAACAACCGGGATGGCACTCTCGGATGCCGCCCGTGTGAACTCTTTGAGCCAGGGGTTCTTTATCTCTTGCCAGCATCCCATATCGGAAAGAAATCTTTCTTCTGCAGATAGTTTCAGCTTGAAATGGGCAAACAGGACCCGCGTATCGATAAAGGCAACTTCCGCCACCTTCTCCAGATATGAGAAAAAACTGTTAATTCCCACCTCATCGATAAGATAGGCCAGGAGAGATTCCACCACCCCCGCCGACTCCCTGCCCAGAGCCTTCATCCCTCTCTCTTCCGAGAATATTCGCAGGCGCAGTTGCAGATTGCAATTCAGATGCGCAATCAACGGAGCCCCTACCCTTCCGATCAGAACCACCTCGCGATAATAACCTCGCAACACCTCTTTGGCCCTCTCCAGCAGTGCATAATTCAAAGGAACCCCTCTGAGTGCTTCTTTGGCCCGTGCCCCTACAAAAGGACCGGCCCCCAGTATCAGATAATCGGTCGGCGTATCCAGATCAAAGAGAATCCCCGCCGTATAGGGGATAAGCTCCATCGCCAATCCGGCCTGATCTCGAAGCGAGATCGCCAGCGAATTATCATTGGGCGGCGGCTCGATACTGTTGATGGCCATGGCAGGAGAGAAGGCTACAAGATCCGAAGACTGCGGATTGTTGGTGAGCACGGCATTACGACGGGACAACAGGGACGAGGCGATCCCCCCGATCTCATCCCGCTTGAGCAGGGGAAAACTTGCCCCGCCGATGTAAAACACGTGGCGGGGCTTATATTTGGAGACCACATTCCTAAGCTCCAGCCCAAAATGAAAGCGGCCTTCATCAACCTCATGTATCTTTACCTTATCCATCTTTTTGATCTCGGAATGCAGGTGGGGATAGTTGGTAACGAGGATAATATCATGAACCGCGTCTATCCCCATCATCTTTTGCAGGTTGTCCAGAAGAACGGCGCTCCGGACCTTGGCCAGCAGCTTCTCGATATCGCTTGCCGGATTGCCCCCTTCAAAAACAGCCATGGTAACACCATGGTTCATGATGTTCACGTCCCTTTAAAATTCCGGTTCAATCAGCCCGTAATTGCCGTCTTTGCGCCGGTAAAGAACGCTGATCGTGTCGGTCTCCGCACTGTTGAACACAAAAAAATCATGGCTGAGGAGATTCATCTGCAGAATGGCCTCCTCGACAGGCATAGGTTTAAGGATAAACTGTTTGGTTCTTACTATTTTAGGATCGTTTTCCTCCTCGATCTTCTCTATATTCTGGGGTACCAGCTGCTCGTTTATCTGACGACCGCCCTGGCGCAGGCGGCGGTTTAACTTCTTCCGATATTTGATCACCTGTTTTTCAAGTTTATCCACCACCAAATCGATAGACGCATACATGTCATCGGTGGTCTCCTCCGAGCGCAGGATCAGACTGTTGAAGAGCACCGTTACCTCGACAGTGTGTTCCTGGCGGGTAATGGAAAGCACCACCTGAATTTCCGTATTATCCTCAA
>JBASYW010000280.1:0-2379 GCA_049277715.1 Dethiobacteria bacterium
GTTTTGGATTATCCAGATCGTATTTTTACAATAATGATAATTCGCCAATTCCTGAAAAATTTGAATTCATGAATAAGTTAAAAGAGAAATAAGAATGTAAGCTAGTGCTATGTCTGCATTGTATCAACCGCTCCGTCCTTAGCCAACATAAAACCCGCTAGTAGAGCGGGTTTTATTTATGGTTTAAATTAAAGTTTCGCCGTGTTCGTGAAAAATTTTTATTAAGGCGGAAGTGCAGGGATTCGGCCCGTTTATGCATGGACGTTATCTTATCCGGGTTTCAAGCGGGATCGCTTATGTTATAATTTGGGGGGAGATCAATGCCGGCGATCGGAGAAATTAAAAAAGGAGAAGTAGGGCGATGTTCAATAACCCACAAAATATCTGTCACTATATCGATCATACCCTGTTAAAGCCCGAGGCCACTGCCAACCAGGTGGTGCAACTCTGTAATGAGGCGCGGCAGTATGGTTTTGCTTCCGTCTGCGTGAACCCTTGTTACATAACGCTTGTTGCACGGGAATTGAAGGATACCGGGGTCCGGGCCTGCTCGGTGATCGGGTTTCCTTTGGGGGCACATCAGCCGGAGATAAAGGCGGCGGAGGCCGGGTTGGCGATTGAAGACGGTGCCGAAGAGATCGATATGGTGCTGAACATAGGGGAGTTAAAAAGCGGGCGGAGCAGCCGGGCGGCGGAGGATATCAGGGCGGTAATCAGGGCCGCATCGGGCCGGGCACTGGTGAAGGTCATTATTGAATGCTCTCTGTTGACCGCAGCGGAGAAGGTGGCGGCATGCCTATTGGCCATCGATGAAGGTGCCGATTTTGTCAAAACCTCGACCGGGTTCAGCTCCGGCGGAGCCACCGTGGAAGATGTTATGCTGATGCGCAGAACGGTCGGGCCGGATATCGGGGTCAAGGCTTCCGGGGGGATCCGGGATCTGAACACCTTGTTACAGATGGTTGAAGCGGGGGCCAACAGAATCGGAACCAGTTCCGGCGTGGCTATCGTCGCACAGCTCGGAAGCAAAAAATAATGTATTTAACAAAAATTTTAAGGGGCATTATACTTATAACCCTTTTAATACAGATGCAATTGAAAGGAAAAGGAGTGTTTCAGGGTGAAAGAAGATGGGATCGGCAGCGCGAATCGGGAACGTGAAAAATTAAGACGTTACATGCAGGAACATGCATTCAAGACAGGGGAATTCCGTCTTACTTCGGGTAAGATGAGCAGGTATTATTTTAATAGTAAAAATGTGATTTTAACCGCGGAAGGGGCCTATCTTGTGGCCAGAGCGTTTCTGGATAAAATCAGGGGCATCGACGTCGATGCCATCGGTGGGGCGGCCATGGGAGCCGTGCCACTCGCCGGCTCGCTTGCTCCGCTCTGTTACCAGGAAGGGCTCACGCATATCAAATTTTTTATCGACCGTAAAGAGGCCAAAAAACACGGCGATTCCAAACGGATCGAGGGGCCGCCACTGGACCCCGGGGCCAGGATTATCGTGGTTGAGGATGTGGTCACTACGGGAGGTTCCGCGTTGGGTACCGCCTGCCATCTCCGCGAGCAGGGGTTTGAAATTGTAAAAGTGCTGGCCTTGCTTGATCGGAAAGAAGGGGCCGCTTTGGCATTTGCAGATCTGGGCTTTATACTTGATGCCGTCTTTACCATAGATGACTTTGATGTCGGAAGCTGAGGGAGTTATCTTCTGGACGGGATAACCATGAACGACCATGCTCAAGGCTTTACAAACGGCAGCAGCGGTTATATTATTAGTAGGAGGAACGGCGCTATTTCGGAAGCAGATCTCGAATATATGCGGTTGGCAATGGAAGAGGCCCGGAAGGCTTTTGCCGAAGGAGAGGTGCCGGTAGGGGCGGTTCTGGTTAGCGGCGGTGAGGTGATCGCTTCTGATCACAACCGCAAGGAAACATGCGGTGATGCCACGGCACATGCCGAAATGCTGGTTATTCGGGAAGCATGCCGCAGATTGGGAAACTGGCGATTAACGGGGGCAACGATCTATGTTACCCTGGAGCCATGTTCCATGTGTGCAGGCACTCTTGTTCAGGCCCGGGTGGAAAGGCTGGTTTATGGTGCTGCCGACCCCAAGGCGGGGGCGGTGCATAGCCTTTACAACCTGGTACAGGATGAGCGGTTGAACCACCGTATGGAGGTAACGACGGGTGTTCTGGAGGAAGAGTGCGGAGAACTCTTGACGCGCTTTTTCCGGATGCGCCGCCGCTGAATAAAAAGATACGGAGAGATGGCCGAGTTGGACGAAGGCGCTCGACTCGAAATCGAGTAAGTGGTGATGAGCCGCTTCCAGGGTTCGAATCCCTGTCTCTCCGCCATATACTTATATATATTTTACAA
>JBASYW010000281.1:0-12118 GCA_049277715.1 Dethiobacteria bacterium
TCTCACAAGATTCCTCGCTGCGCTCGGAATGACAGGATAAATAAACGGAATGACAGGTAGGGGGCGCTTGGAATTTTCACGCCTTACCCGCACCACGATAAATGAAAGCATTTTCAGTATTCGTGCAGGAGGATAAAAACATTGCTTTCATAGGAATGACAGAAAATGTAGTTGTCATCCAGAGGGAGCGCCCGCGCCGGCGTAAGCGACCGAAGGATCTTAACCACCACAGTCTGCCATTATCATGCGGAATGATATAGGCACCGGCATGACATCAGCTTCAAGGTTCTTATATTTTTTCCTTGTAAAAGAGGCCGCAGTGACAACCGCCATCTTTGGTCAATATATTCATACGCGTCTCCTTGCAGGGGCATATATTATCGGTTATATTCTCCAGACGGCAGGGACAGTAAAAATCACCAAACTTCTCATATTTACGGATCAAGCCGGCAATTATCTTTTCTTTCCGCTCGCTGAGCTTGAAGCCCTGCAGACGCGCAAATACATCGATACGTCCCCTGATCTCCTCCTCCCGCGGCTGGGATAATCGTTCCACGTTAATACGTGAATCTTGCTCCTTTACCTCCAGCCTGGAACCGCAAGCAGCGCAGTTTATAAGCGTGCCGTCCTCCGGAACGCCGTCTTTAAATTTAATCTCCTCTTCGCATACGGGGCAAAATACTTCACTTTTCATCTGCAATTTTCAATCCCCTTTAAAAGCTCTTTCTCATCGTATCCTAAAATAGCCTGATCCCCTATTACGGTAATGGGAAAAGCCCTCTGCCCGGTCAGTCGATCGATCTCGGCAAGTGCCTCGGCCTGTTCATCTCCGGATAGAGTGTCAACCTCGATTAACGAAAATTTTACCTCTTTCTCTTCCAGAAGATCTTTTACTTTATCACACCAGAAACAGGTTGTTAGAGAGTAAAGTTTAATCAAGCATATTCGCCCCTTCCAGCTACATATTTTTCTATCTGCGATAATAACAAATATAACTGATGCGGGCAAGGGTAAATATTCATACGCCATGTAATCGCCGGTCAATTAAAAAGGTCTTTCATTTCGTTTTAGGATGGGACGGTTCATTTAGAAATATGATAGTTATAGTGGGGAATGTAGACAGAGAAAAATAACGCCAGGCCGGTTTAATTTCATTACGAGGGGCACGGCTTTTTCACTTTCGCTGTGATATTAAGAAGTTGTAAATATTGTTTTGCATGAATATAATCAAATGGCAATAGTTTATATTGTATAATTTTGCATTTTAGTGTTCCTCTTCCATCAAATTAATGTATAATGAATTGATTAACTTATTATACTTAAAAATATATTAAAAAGGAGGTGAAAATAATTGGATCAGCATAACATGGATAACAGCCTGTTATCCGATGAAGAAGATGCTCAGAAAAATAAAGCCATGGGTATTCTCGCCTACATCCTGTTTTTTATACCCATCATCGCCGCCAGAGATTCTAAATTTGCCATGTATCATGCCAACCAGGGGTTGATTCTCTTTATCGCCAGCATTATTCTTTGGATCGTGGTTCAGATCTTGTCTTCTATATTGTTTTCAATCAGTTTTGGCCTCTGGGGCCTGGTCACGACGCTCACCTCGCTTGTGTCTCTGGGTATCTTGATATTGGTTATCATCGGCATCGTCAATGCGGCAAACGGGAAGATGCAGCCGCTGCCGATTATCGGCGGGTTTCAAATTATCAAGTAACACGCAAAAGGAGTAAAGATGATGAGAAAGGTATTTCTGGTATTCTTGGTTTTGGGGTTGATTTTTGCTGCCGGATGTAATTCCCCGGTCTCCCTTGATAAAGATGGAGGCATTGTGATCAAGGGTGAAGACGGCGAAAAAGTCAAGATTGGTGAAGACGGTTTGGAATTCACGGGGGAAGACGGTTCTGAAAGTGTTATCTCCTCGGGCGATGACCTTAAATTGCCGGATGGGTACCCCTCAAATATTGTTCCATTGATGAAAGGCGGCAAGATAACTTGGTCCAATAAATCAACTGAAGATAATAAATCCACTTATTGGATTACTGCGGAATATAATAAAAAAGCCGAAGAAGTGATCAAGTTTTACCAGGATAAATTGGCGGATATGGAAGAAGTATCTTCACAGGAAATCCCGGACTATTACAGCTTGAATGGTAAAAAAGACGGGTACAATATCATCATTTCAGTTACCACAAATGATGATAACACTACTTTATCAATAATCATTACGCCGGAATCGGATTAAACATAGAAAGACATTGTTTAACATAGATAAAGGGCGAGTTGAGCGTAAAGCCGGCTCGCCCTTTTAAATTATTTACGCACCTTGTTAAAACACTGCCTTTTTACGAGATCTGTTCACCGTTCTCTTGTCTGGCTCCCTTCCTCTGCCCCTTCCACTGCCTGAAGATAAAATCCCGGATATATTTATTTATCTTCTTCGGCTGTTCCAGCATAACCATATGACCGGCCTCTTCAAGCACTGCCAGCTCTGCATCGGGAAGGTTCTCGTTTAAAAACAGACTGTATTTTAAGGGAGTGAGCCGATCTTCACGGCCAACGAGGATCAACGCCGGCACTTCTATTGAAGAAAGTTTCTTCATCAGGTCGAAACAATCGCAGGCGCAGAAATCAGCATAGAAAACTTCAGGAGGAGTCTCCATAAGTTCCCTTTGAGCCTCTTCGAGGAGAGAAGGAGCAGCGTTTTCACCATAGATAAAATAAAGCATCTCCGGAAATACTTCTTTTTTGCGGAAACTGTCAAGTATTGCGGGCATTACTTTTAATCGTGCGCCCGTAGCGATAAGGATGATCCCCCGTAGATCTCCCGGATAAAGCCGTGCATAGTCAAGAACGATCGCTCCGCCCAACGAGTGTCCGACCATGAACAGCGGGGCCAGATTCTTCCTCGTGACCAGTGTTTTAAGTGCCTCCCGGTAAGCGAATACGGTATCCTCGGGAGAACCTCCTGAACGGCCGTGACCCGGTAAATCTACGGCTAGTGAGCAAATTTTGCCCGACACCCGTCTTTGGAACTTCCAATGAGAAGAACTGCCACCGGATCCATGACAGAATAGAACGGGTATCTCTCCGCCGGGATTGCCTTCGCTAAAATAAATATCTATATTTTTACCGATATCGATAAAAGCCATCGTAAACACCGTGCCGAAACGTTTTTACCAATCTTTATATAATATTCATTTTTAATTTAATTTTACCTTTAATTTAACTATATTATTCTTACTATTTTAAAAATATTAAACAGAAACGGTTGATTAGGTATAAAAAGTCGTGTACAATCTATGCGGTAAGGACATCAACACCGGTTAATTTTAAGGCAAAGGAGATGTCTGCGGTTGGAATTGATCGATGGCGAGAAAGAAATTATCCTCGAAAACGTCAACGAGATTCTAAATAGCACCACCAAGACCAGGGAAAATCTTATCCCCATCCTGCAGCAGGTGCAAAAAAGAATCGGATATTTACCGGCGCTGGCAATGGAATATATTTCAGAATCAATCGGTATCCCCGCTGTGGATATATACAGCCTGGCCACATTTTACAACCAGTTCCGTCTTACTCCCCCCGGCAAGAACCGGATCAAGGTCTGTATGGGAACCGCCTGTTACATGGTTGGCGGGCAGATTGCCCTTGATTCTTTTGAACGCCGCTTGAATATTCATGAAGGAGAAACAACTCCTGACCGGGAGTACAGCTTGGAACATGTGGCCTGTGTAGGCTGTTGCACAATGGCTCCGGTCGTAGTGGTTAATGATAAGGTTGAAGGCAAGGTCACCCCCACCAAGGTGGATGGGATCATGCTTGCACTTGAAAATAACGCGGACAGACAGAAGAATGGCGATGAAGAAGTTAAAGATCCTGAAGCCCCACAGGCGCCGGAAAGGAGATAAATCTTCATGTGCACCGTTTCCGTCCCGGAGAAGTATAATGATCTGCATATCAACGCTGTAGAGAAGGAAAAATGCCTCGAGAATAAAACTGTAATTCGTATTGGAGCCGCTACCTGCGGAATTTCCGCCGGTGCACTTGAGGTGAAGACCGCTTTTGAAAATGAGCTGGCGGCATACAATATCGATGCCGTGGTGGAAGAAGTCGGATGCATGGGACACTGCTATGCCGAACCTCTGGTTATGATTTCGCGGCCGGGATTCCCTTCCCTCTGTTACGGCAAGGTTGATGAAGGACTGGTGGAGCGTCTGGTGAAAGACTATCTTCTGGATGATGATCCTTGTTACGAGTATGCTTTGGCGGCGGTCGATCCAAATGATATATTTCCCACCTTCAACGATTTCCCCCGGGGGATTATCGAACACAAAATTATCTTGAAGCAATGCGGTTTTATTGCCCCCGATGATATAAATCAGTATATCTCTCTCCGGGGATATGCCGCTCTGGCCAAAACGCTGGAGATGGCCCCGGAACAGGTTCTGAAGGAGATAAAAAAATCAAACCTGCGCGGACGCGGTGGGGCCGGATTCCCCGCCGGGATCAAATGGGAGGCCGCCACCGGAAACGGGGAACAGATCCGCTATGTCATCTGCAACGGTGATGAGGGTGACCCGGGAGCTTTCATGGACCGGAGCATACTGGAATCGGATCCCCATCTGGTGATCGAGGGGCTGATCATCTGTGCTTATGCCGTAGGCGCCACCAAAGGTTATTTTTATATACGGGCCGAATACCCTCTTGCTATTCAGCGAATAAAACATGCTCTCGACCAGGCCCGGGAAAAAGGCTTGCTCGGGGATTGCATCCTGGGAAGCGGTTTCAACTTTGATATTGAAGTCTTTCAAGGATCGGGGGCTTTTGTCTGTGGAGAGTCCTCCGCCCTGGTCCAATCGATGGAAGGCCGGACGGGGATCCCCAAAATAAGGCCTCCCCGCCTTGCCGAATCAGGTTTTCGCGGTAAACCGACTGTTCTGAACAATGTCAAAACTCTGGCCTATGTTCCCCACATCATCTCCGGAGGAGCAGAGTGGTTCAAAAGCATAGGCACATCCGGCAGCCCGGGAACAGCCATCTTCTCTCTGGTCGGCAAAGTGGAAAACCCGGGGCTCGTGGAGGTCCCGATGGGGACCACCCTGCGCCAGTTAATTTTTGATGTCGGGGGCGGCGTCCCCCAAGGAAAGTCTTTTAAAGCTGTACAGATCGGCGGCCCGTCAGGAGGATGCCTGCCGGAAAGCAAGCTCGATATACCTATTGATTTCGATTCCCTCTCCGCTGCCGGCGCGATAATGGGTTCCGGCGGACTGGTGGTGCTTGATGAAGATGACTGCATGGTCTCCATCGCCCGTTATTTCCTGCAGTTCACGCAGGAGGAATCTTGCGGCAAGTGCACCTTCTGCCGCCTGGGCACGAAACACATGCTCGATATACTCACCGCTATCTGTGATGGAAAGGGAGATAAAGACTCTTTGAAGGTGCTTCATGACCTGAGTGAAGATGTGCAGGCGGGCTCCCTGTGCAATCTGGGTGCGACGGCGCCCAATCCCGTCTTGACTACTTTAAGATATTTCAGGCACGAATATGATATCCATATTGACGAAAAAAGATGTCCTTCACTTGCCTGCAAAGAACTGATCGTCTATTATATCGAACCCGGGAAATGCAGCAAGCTATGCAACGTCTGTGTGGGCAGCTGCCCCACCGAAGCGATCTACACCCGGGATGACGGGCTCAAAGCTATTGATCAGACCAAGTGTGTCAAATGTGACAACTGCCTGAAAACCTGCCCTCCGGATTATAACGCCGCGGTCAAATTGTCTCCGCCGGAAATACTGAATGAAAAGGAAGCAAAATAGCGATGAAGACCGTTAATTTAACTATCGATAACCGTCCCCTAACCGCCGTGGAGGGCGATATATTATTGTGGGTGGCGCTGGAAAACGACATCTATATACCCAACCTCTGCGCAATCAAAGAAAAGAAACACCCGTCGGCAAACTGTCGGCTCTGCTTTGTGGAGATCGAGGGGTATAGCCGACCGGTCACATCGTGTTCGCAGCGCGTCGAGGAAGGGATGATTGTCAGAACCAGAACTCCGGCCGTGGACCGGCTGGTAAAAACAGCTTTTGAGCTTCTGCTGTCCGACCATGACCTCAACTGCTCCGGCTGTCCGGGGAAAAAATCCTGTGCATTTTTGACCATCGCCCGTGAAAGAAAGTTAAAACTGAAGCTCTCCCGCTTCAAACCGCTGGAGAGAAGGAGAGCCATCGATGACAGCACCGCCCTCTTCACGTTTGACCGCAACAGATGCGTACTGTGTGGAAAATGCGTCTGGGCCGATCGCGAAGAAGCCAGGGTCGGCGCCATCGGCTTCTCCAACCGGGGGCTTGATCGCGTCGTGACCACTTTCCGGGATGAAGCGCTGATTGATTCGCCTTGCACCGAATGCGGGCTCTGCGTGAAGGCGTGCCCGGTCGGGGCAATGACCTTCAAGTCGCCCTAGCAGCTTTCTTCGATCCGAGGTGCTTTGCCTAATGAACATGATTGAAATTGAAGATAATATTTTTTTTGTCGAAGGTGTAAATGCCGGACGTTACCCCCATGCCAACTCATTGCTGATCAGGGATCAGAAAAACCTCCTCATCGATTCCGGAATCGGACGGGAACACATCACGGCTCTGACTGAAGAAAACCGGATTGACCTCCTCTTGATTTCCCATGGTCATGAAGATCACATTGCCGGAAACGATCTTTTCGATCGGCACACGGAGATTGCCGTTCATAAGCTGGATACCCCCACGGTCCGATCGGTAGAGAGGCTGATTGACCTTTACGGTGCATCGAACCATGCTTACCGGGAACCGATGGTCCGTTTTCTGACGGAGATCTTCTCCCTGAAAGATTCGGCCGTGGACACGGAATTTGCCGATGGTCATACTTTTGATCTGGGTTCAATCCGGGTTGAGGCCGTACATACCCCCGGCCACTCTGCCGGGCATACCTGTTTCTTCATCCCCGCCGCAAAGATCATATTTCTGGGCGATATTGATCTCTCTTCATTTGGCCCCTGGTACGGTTGCCTTGATTCGGATATCGATACCTTTCTGGAATCGATTGAGAGAGTAAAATCGATTGATTTTGAAACAGCGGTCAGCAGTCATAAAGGAGTACTGCACGGGAAAAAACAGATCAATGAAAAACTTGATCGCTACGGGGAAAGGATCATAAGCAGAGAGGATGATCTGTTGACTTTCCTTGCCAAAGAAAGAACAACGGAAGAGATCATCAACAAGGCATTCATCTATGGCCGTTTTCCCGAACCCGCGGCGATGTACAGGATCATGGAAAAAACGATGATCTCCAAACACCTCCGCCGGCTTCTCAACCGGGGACAGATCAGGCAGACGGAGGAAGGATTATTCAAGGCTGTCTGAAAAAAGCCGGGCTGTTTTATTCCCATGGTCATCCTCTACCTCCTTCTCCCCCCATCATCAATTTTTCTAAACGGCGACAACCAGACAGGAATAAACAAATTTTTAGCGAAATAATTTGAGTGGCTAATAATATTTGGCAGGAGGAACTTATGAATAAAAAAAGATGGTTTGCCCTTGTAGTTTTCCTGGTTTTATTGGTCTCTCTGATGGCGAACCCCCCTTCTCTCTTCAGTCTCTTTGCCATGGAGAAAGGGTGGGAGGAGACGGTATACAAGGATGGCGGGATAGATAATCTGGCCCTGATCGATATCGACGGGGTCATCATTGCTCAGGAAGAAGATTCTTACTCATCCACTCTGGAATATGACCACGAGATACTTCTGGATCAACTGGATGCCGCCTTTGCCGATGAGCATATCAAAGGGGTAATTATACGTGTTAATTCACCCGGCGGAGGAGTGGCCGATTGTGATGAGATCTTTCAGAAAATCAGACAGCTAAAAAATGAATACGAAAAACCCGTTGTTACCTACATGAGCGATGTGGCGGCATCGGGAGCTTATCTGATCTCCACCGCAGCTGATACTATCTATGCCAACCGCCATACCCTGACGGGCTCTATCGGGGTAATTTTAAGCACCTACAATGTTTATGAGCTGGCAGAGAAATGGGGAATCAGAGATGAAACCTTCAAGAGCGGCCCCTACAAGGATATCTTGAACCCTCTGCGTGAAGTCAGCGAAAGCGAGCGCCGGATAATGCAGGAGATAATCGATGAAAGTTACCTTTTTTTAATTGATAGTATTCTGGAAGAAAGAAACATGGGGCGGGAAACCCTGCTTTCACTATCCGATGGCCGGATCTACTCAAGTTTACAGGCACAGGAAAACGGCCTTATCGACAAGATCGGGGTCCTAGACGATGCCCTCGATGAAGCGGAAGCGCTGGCCGAAATAGAAAATGCGACCGTAATTCGTTACAAGAAGATTGATCCGACACCCATCCGCCTTCTGCTCGAGGGGCTGCAGTATCCGATCTTGAAGCTAAGGAATTCGGGTACAGGGATGGATCTTATAAAGAGCCGTTGCCCATCCTTGATGTATATCTGGAGTTGGTGATATGATGATGGACTGCGATTATGAGGTAAAAGATTGCGTAGCTGAAACAGAAGAAATTATTTATCGCCCCGCCGGTGTGGGAATCAGGTTTTGGGCATATCTGATTGATCTCATTGTTATTTTGGCCTTCATCAATCTGTTTATCTCCCACAGCCTGGAAAGTATGGCCCTTAACCTTGCTTTCGTAGGAATAGGGTTGAGCTCTTTCGGGGTTCTTGCCTCCCTTTACTTTCTGCTGATGACCAAAATTTTTGGTCAGACCATCGGCAAGATGATTGTGGGTATCAGAGTGATCGGAACCGATGGGGCCCCTCCGGACTGGTCAAGCCTGATTTTCCGTGAGGTAATCGGCCGCTTTATTGCCCAGCTGGCAGGCACCCACCTCGGTTATATCTGGGCTGTCTTTTCCCCCCGGAAACAGGGCTGGCATGATCGATTCGGCGATACCTATGTAATTTACGAGCCGGAAATTCAGGATAAACATAAAATTATCATCAAGGGGTAATATTTCCCGGGCAACCGCAGGTCTTGACACGGTTCCCTTTTATCTCATTTAATTTTTCTTTTTTCTCGTAATTAATTATTGCTTTATTCGACTTCAAGATTCTCCTTTGGCACAGGATGAGTCCCCTCCCCAAAATAAAGGCTGCGGCTGGGCAGGGCGATAGAGACATCTGCCTGGTCGAGTATCTCCATGATTTTGAAGTTTATATCTTCCTTCACGGACAGATATTTCCCTCTACTTGTTTTTTTGGTAAAATAATGAATGATGATATCGAAGCTGCTCACACTGATATTTTCGAAGTGCACATATATTGATTCTTTATGGATATCGGGATGCTCTCCCAGCATTTCTCTTATCTCGGCCACGCATTTCTTCAGCTTATCCTTTGGTGTTGTATAAGCAATCTTGAGCATAAACGTGACCCTTCTTTTCCCCATTCTGGCCCAATTGGTGATCGCTTCGTTGGCCAGAATCTGATTTGGAACCGTTACAACCGCCTGGGCAAATGTCCTTATCCTGGTACTGCGAAAAGAGACCTCCTCCACCGTCCCCTCAATGCTGGCGGTGGATATCCAGTCTCCCACGGAAAATGGCTTATCGACCAAAATTACGATCCCGGCAAAAATGTTGGCAATGGCATCCTTTGCCGCCAGGGCTATGGCCAGGCCACCCAACCCCAACCCCGCTATAAAACCGTTTATATCATAGCCCCACTCCCCGGCCACTATAGCTATCGCCAGAGCGATGATAATAAACCGGAATGTCTTGGAAAGTAAAGGGATCAGAATCTCATCAAAATCGATATTTAACTTATGGCCGAAATTCTTTAAAAAGGAAGAGTAGCTCCCCGTTAGATTATAAAAACCCCAGGCGATAACAATGATCAGGGATGTACGAAACAAACGGACGAGTAAGATCTTCTGCTCGGGATTCAGAGGCAGGTATGAAATCGCCCAATAAACCCCTAAAACAAAAAATAAGGCCGCCAGAGGTCTCTCGAAAGCGGGGAAATAGCTTTCTGCGATCTCTTCCCGGGCATGAGGAAAAACCTTTACAACCCCCTTGTATAATAATCTAGTTAAAAACCCCCTGAAGATCAGTACCGCAATAAGGATCAGAAGTGACATCCCGATATAATGCCATATACCTTCGTAATAATAAAATGAGACAATCCCCTGCTTGATGATCCTGATTATCTCCGCCATTATCTCCGCCAATTTATCCCCTTCTCTTTACTATCTATAATATTCACTTCTGATTCGACATTCCCATAATTGTTTCCTGCATTCAGTATCTTATCCCATCCGCTTTCATATAATTGCAGGAAAGACCATGTTTTTGTGGAAATAACTTAAAGTATCCCGTGAAATAGATATAGATTACCGCTTGGGAGATGATGATAACCATGACAATGATAATCGCACTGCTTCCGGCAGCCCAGATATTACTTTTTATCTTCGGATGGCAGGTGGCCATCCGCCGGGAACCGGGACAGATAGACGTTCGCCTCCCGCTTACGGCCAGAATCATTCTGAGTTTTTCCCTGCTGCTCGCCGCTTATCTGATCAATCTGGAACATGTGGCACCTTACACCGGTTGGGTTTTGGGGGGGATGGTCCTCTCTTTTTTGGGAGACCTGACCATGGCCGAGATCATCAAGGTTCCCAACAGGCTGATCGGCGGAATGTCGGCTTTCGGCTGCGCCCATATCCTGTACATAATTGCTTTTTTCAAGACAATCTCCGCTCAGGCTCACTTCTCATTCCGCAATCTGACAGTGGGGTTGATTATCTATACGCTGATTATCCTGATCGGCTGGAGTTTTTTGATCCGCAATCCGAAGCAGAAAAAGGCGCTTTATATCGGGGGGCTGGCCTACGGATTATGGATTGGAATCATGGCTTCGTTCGCCCTCTCCCTGGCCATAACCCTTGGCGGAACCTGGTGGATGGCCGCCGCCGGTGCTCTGCTGTTTGCTGTCTCTGATGCGATTATCGGCGTGACCAAGATAGGCGGCATCTCCTTCAGATACTCTGAAATATGGGTCTGGCTCACCTATGTGCTGGGTCAGATGGGAATTATCTATGCCGGATGGTTTTATTAAAGAAAAGACCCTCCCTTGCTGATTGCCACCAACCTTCCCCGCCCCAACCTGGTTTGCTCCAGGCAAATGTCTGCTGCGGCGGGCAGGCAAAAGCACGGTTTCCTGTTAGATCAGTTGCATGCTCTCATGCTATTTTCAGGTTTCTATTTCCAACAACTCCAGAGTTCTCTTCGTCGGAACGCCTTCCTCGGTCCATCCCCTCAATTTATAATAAGTTGGCAACATCTCATCGAGAGGCACTCTGGAGCGCGGCTCCTCTGCACGCTGGAGCTCCCGGGTCAACCGGTCGGGCAGGCTGTCATCTGCACTCGTAAAACCTTCTCTGACGTTAAAAAGACGACTGATATTGTTTACTCTCTGCCCCAGCTTGAAGAAATCAACGGCGGTGAATTTTGAGCCGGTACATAGAGCATGGGCTTTTATGTGTGGAAAGGAAAGATTGAAGAACGCATCCGGCAACATCTTGGGCGAGTAAAGCATCTTTCCGATAAAATTGCCGCCACGAGTAAAGGTCAGGTTGACGATGGAAGAAACCAGACGTGACTTGCTATAAAGTGAAAGCAGCTCCTTGGGTGCGGCCACATAAGCGGTAAAACTGCAGGAACCCAAAGTGCTGATCGCTTCTAGGGCAATCTGATTAAAGGCAACCAGTCCCGGTTTTCCCACCGTCGTGTAAGGATCTACGGTGATCGGCCCGTTTGCTTCGAAGAAAATTACATAGCCGCCACTGAGGTGGCAGCCACCCCGGTTTGAGACCGCATAACCCAAGCCATGCCCCACCGCCCCGCGCGGTTCATACGCTGCCAACTCAAGCCCCTTGGAATGGATGGCAAATTCCTGCCCTCCGTACTTCTCGGCGAGATAACGTACCCCCTCAGCCATCTCGTCCCCAAAGCCCCTTCTGTAAGCTATATCTTCTATCGCCCGGGATATATTATCGGAGCGTCCAAATGAAAGTTCGGTCTTCAGCAGGCCCTTCTCGCCC
>JBASYW010000282.1:0-5093 GCA_049277715.1 Dethiobacteria bacterium
CCGACAGCGAGTAACGTTGGTGGGGGGGAGGGCGAATCTATTCTTTTTAAAATCTACAGTGCCTTGACATGATCATTAAATATTCTTGACTTTAAATTTTTCTGTATTTGTTTTACAATAAAACAAATAATATTATATTAAAGTAATTAATATATAAAGATTATTAAATACAATATACAAGGTGATCCACGATGACAGTAATGAGAAGAACCTTTAATCTTATCCTTCTGGCGGTGGCCCTTATCGGCATGGCCGCTTTACCGCAGCAGGAGGTTTCCGCCGCCAACAGAAATGTGATTTATATTATCCCGGTGGAGGATATGATTACGGTCGGCACCGCCGGTTTTTTGGAACGTCATATTACCCGGGCCGAAGAGGCCGGTGCACAGGCGGTGATTGTCCTTATGAATACCCCCGGGGGTCTGGTTGATGCAACCCTCGATATAAACAGAATATTCAGGGGCACGGATCTGCCGGTGGTCGTCTTCGTGGCCCCCTCCGGCGCGATAGCGGCTTCGGCGGGGGCGTTTATCTTGATCAGTGCCGATGTGGCGGCAATGGCCCCGGGGACCACTGTCGGGGCGGCACAACCTATCGCCATTTCTCCCGACGGCGGGGTAGCGCCCGCGGAGGAGAAGACGGAGCGTTTCCTGGCCGGGCACATCCGCAGCATGGCCAAAGAATCCGGGCGTCCCGAAGAGATCGCGGAAAAATTTATCACTGAAAACCTCGTTCTGAATTACGAGGAAGCAAAGGATTTGGGGATATCCGATATTACGGCGGTGAACTTGGATGAACTTCTGATCGAACTTGATGGCTTTGAGGTACAGAAAGGGGGACAGACGCTGTTATTGCAGACAGCCGATGCTCGCATCATCGATGTCCAGATGAATTTACGCGAAAGATTTCAGAACTCGTTGAGTAACCCCCAGATAGCATTTTTATTGCTGGCGCTTGGTCTGGCGGGGATTTATGTGGGTTTAAGCATGCCCGGTACCATTGTTCCCGAAGTGCTGGGAGCGATTCTGCTGGTGATGGGGATTTACGGGATGGGGCTTTTTGATATCAGTACCACGGGAATAATACTTTTAGTGGTGGGGGTGGCCTTGATTATCGGAGAAATTTTTACACCGGGTTTTGGGATTTTAGGTATCGGAGGTATTATCTGCCTGTTTTTTGGCTCGATATTACTGCCCATCGAACCATTGATGACGCCAAACTGGTATCACGGTTTTCGGTCAACGGTTATAGGGGTTATCATCGGTATCGGCATACTTCTGTTCATTGTCCTTCAATCCGTGATCGTATCGTGGAGACGCCGGAAAACCGAGCCCAAATATTTCAATATACCGGAGAAGGCGGTGGTTGTAGAGGAGCTTTCGCCAAAAGGCCTGGTCAGTTTCCAGGGTGAAATCTGGAAGGCGCGGAACCTGGGAAAAGACCCCGTACCTGTTGGCAAGGAGGTTCGCGTAATTAGCCAGGAAGGGTTGCTTCTCCTGGTAAAGATTGTTGAAGAAAATGAAGGAGGTTATTTCTAATGGAAGCATGGATAATTGTAATTGGGATTCTGATTGCTTTTCTTTCCTCTTCGCTGAAGGTGGTAAAGGAGTATGAGAGAATGGTGGTATTTCGTCTCGGGCACCTGATTGCGGCAAAAGGGCCGGGGGTGATTTTTATTATCCCTCTGCTGGACAGAGCGATACGTATCTCTTTGCGGACAATCACCCTTGATGTTCCCACGCAGGATGTGATCACCCGCGATAACGTTACCGTCAGTGTTAATGCGGTCGTTTACTATCGAGTGGTGGATCCGAACCGCGCGGTGGTCAACGTGGAAGATTACATGTTTGCCACATCGCAGATGGCACAGACCACGCTCAGAAGTGTAGCCGGTCAGGCGGAACTTGACGGCCTGCTGGCCGAAAGGGACAAACTTAACCAACTGATACAGAAGATTCTCGACGAGGCTACCGATCCCTGGGGGATCAAGGTTACATCGGTAGAGATCAAAGACGTGGTAATCCCTGAGGGTCTCCAGAAGGCTATCTCCAGGCAGGCGTCGGCGGAGAGAGAGCGGCGTGCCATCGTTATCCAGGCCGAAGGTGAGAAGCAGGCAGCGGAAAGGTTGGCTGAGGCAGCTGCTATTCTGGCCAATCAGGATGGAGGGATGTTTGTGCGCCTTCTGCGTTCACTGCCGGAGATAGCGGCACAGCAGGGGTCTTTAATTGCTTTTCCGCTGCCGATGGAATTTAAACATCTGCTGGGCCGGTTGACGGAGCCGTCTTCTTCTGGAGAAAACAGGATCGAATAACATTAAAGAAAGAAACATGGAAGGTTAAAAAAGGAAAGTTGACGAATATAAAAAAATAGATCGAGTATATAGATTATCAGTATCAAATTAAGGAGAGAGAGGGATGAAACCGACTAGTTTTCCTTACAATACCGCCTTTGTGGTTAATCCTTACGCCGGAAAAGGGCGGGGCGCCAAAACATGGAAGAAGATCGAGTCATACCTGAAAAAAAACAGGATTACTCATGAAGTATATTTTACCGGGGATGGAGGCGATGGACGGAAGATGGCCGATCGCGCCAGCAAGGACGGGGCCGAATTGATCGTTGCGGTCGGCGGCGACGGAACCCTTCAGGAAGTGGCCAACGGCATTGACCGGGAAAAGAATATATTTGGTGTTATCGGGGCCGGAACGGCCAACGGTTTCCGTCGCTCCGTGGGGGTGCCCCACAATCCCATACACGCCCTGAAAGGTCTTTTTGAATGGCCGGTCATGGAGATGGATTTAGGGGTGGTTAACAACAAGATATTTTTGAATTCGGTAGGGATGGGCTATGATGCTCTTGTATCGAAGACGGCCACCGATGATAATTACTGGTTGGAAGGTTATCCTGCTTATGTTTCCGCCTGCCTGCAGCATATCAATTTCCGGCCGCGTGTGGTCACTTTTCAATTGGACAACGGGCAGATTATTACCAGGGAAACCATATTGGTGGTGGTAGCCAACGGTAAATATTACGGCGGACAGCTCTGTATCGCTCCCCAGGCCATTATTGATGATGGGTTTCTGGACTTTGAGCTGATTGAGGATGTTGATAAATTCAGGATGGTAAGCATGGGGTTGCTTGCTTTCTTTAAAGCCCATACCGGTATCAAGGGATTTCATAAGACCAGGGCCCAGGAGATCGTAATTAATTGCGAGGATGAGACGATGCTCATCCAGGTCGACGGAGAGACCCGGGACAACATGAGATTTCCCTTGAAGTTTACTGTGCTGGAGAGAGCTCTGAAGATCATATCGCCTCTGAACCTGCATGCCGATAAACGGATGGAGGCCGAAAGGCGTCAAAGGCTATCACGGGATTTCTTTGGGATATAGTTTTATCGAGTGATCTGCTTGAAGATTAAATTGCGACTCGGCATCCTCAAACCGGCATCTTTCAAGCCTAAAGTAAGGCTGTCAATAGTCAGCGAAAATGTCACCCCTGCGTTTTTTTGAATAAAACCGTTCTTGAATTAATTCTAAATCTAATTCCAACATTTTACTTAAAGTTTCAATATCGTATTTAAAATAAAACGTGCCATTACTATTTTGTTCCACATAATCATTCAGTTTAGCTATGGCATCGGCTATTATCACTTCTTTTATCATTTAAACCTAATTGTTGAGATGTTTCATAAGAAAAACCATATGTACCAAAAATTTTTACCAAAAATAAAAATACTAATAGTAAAACAAGTGATTTATTTCTCATAGTTTTTATTGAACTTCATTCATGGTAAACATGTCATGATATGTTTAAAAATGTATCCCCTGCGATAACTTGTCAAAATGTTTTCAGGTAATGTCTTTGGTAATATTAAATAATTTAACAATTTCATAAGAATAATATAAAATGCAGAAAATATTTCTAATATAGCTGATATACATTGGGCGCATCGGGCGCATCTATTTATCTATTGAGATTAATTTGCAATGATGTTATTATAAGTATTACCAATTTATACCAGATGGTAAATATGAAAGGGAGTTTAAATGGATATTAAGGATATTGAGATTATTTTTCTTAATGCAGGATGGGTTTTATTTGTTTTTATTTTAATCATTGGATTTTTAGCTATATACAATAAACATAAGTATTTTAAATTAGTATATTTATGGTTTGCTATATATGCAATACACTCTATTACTAGGCAAATTTGTACTTTTAATTTTAAAGACTTTAGAAGCGTCTCTATTATAATATTTGATGTTGTTATATTTATAGTCGCGTCTTTTAAATTTTATAATAACGCATATAATACAGAAATACTCGCCAATGAATGCTGGCGTTGCGATGTCCTTGCTAAGCTGCTAATGAAAGGGCTGAAGAAAAGCCCGGAAATAAGGCGGAAAATGGGAGAATACAGAAAGAAATATGATGAAGACTTTAAGAAAAACGCAGTAAAACTAATCGTATGCGAGCCTTTAGACGGTTAGGCAGATAGCTTCACCTTTTTATCTGCTTTCTCTGATAAGCTGCAGTAGCCATAGTAATTAATATACTTTTTAACTCATGAGTCACCAGAATAAATATCTTCAGTTTCGAAGCAGACAACTACATTTAATTTAGATAATATTCATCAAGCATAAGCTAGGCATATTGGTACTGCAAACTTCAATTATGATTTTAGAAATAAAAAAGCTACATTTTCATTGGTTTCTTACCAACAAAAATGTAGCTTATAACTTGGTGCGAGCGAAGGGATTTGAACCCCCACGGGCTTGCACCCACTAGGTCCTGAACCTAGCGCGTCTGCCGATTCCGCCACGCTCGCAAGATATGCCTCGTCTGTAGTTGATCGCTCTAAAAAACAAGCGAACATCTATAATTATACTCGCCAATTACACAGAAGGCAAGCCTTACTTTAGGTTTGTATTAAGGGCCGCGGAGATTGCAAGTTTAATTGCCTTACAGTATTTCCCAGAGACTCATTTTTGTTTTAAGCAGCCATATCGTTTGCCGACTTATATCCATGCATCCTCCTGGGATAATTGTTTATCCAATGCTCAACTCTTCGTATATCTTTTTGCTTAAGCTTT
>JBASYW010000283.1:0-3827 GCA_049277715.1 Dethiobacteria bacterium
ATTATAAGCTTATCTTTGGGGCAGATTTTTATCTTCTCATTCCAAGTGCCCCTACCCTGTCATTCAGAGCGCAGCGAAGAATCTTGTGAGAAAACCAACATTTTGCCTAGGTATAACAGCGGGTATATAAACATAAAGCCGGCGACGGGGCGGGGTGATTCTGTTTCGGGTGATGATGGAGGCACTGTAGTGGTTAAGATCCTTCGGTCGCATCCGCTCCCTCTGGATGACAACAAAAAAAGCATCCGCTCCCTCTGGATGAAAACAAAAAAAGCATCCGCTCCCTCCGGATGACAACAAAAAAAGCGTCCGCTCCCTCCGGATGACAGAAAAAAAGAGTCCGCTCCCTCCGGATGACAAATATTATTTATTTTGTCATTCAGAGCGAAGCGAAGAATCGTAAGTAGACCGCCAGGATATGTGGGATTCAAAACTACATCGTTTTTAAACGAACCCCTTTTATTAAAACTTTGATATACTGTAATAAAGTTCTATATTAAGTATTTATTATAATTATAGGAAAAATGGCAACTAAAATTGTAAGAGGGAAAAAATTGAAAGCATTTCTGATTATTATATCTCTGGTCGCCTTGCTGCTTTTAATTTTAATTATTAAAGGATACAGCAAGAGGCTGTCCGGCCCGGTATCCGCCATCCATTCTCCGGTTACCGATGGTTCCTCGCAGCTTTATTTTGATCGCCCCGCCGGATTATTTACGGAAGCTTTTCCGGTCGGCAACGGCCGGCTGGGCGGCATGGTTTACGGTGGAAGCAAGAGGGAAAGGATCCTCTTGAATGAAATTTCCATGTGGTCAGGCTCTTATCAGGATGGCAATAAAAAAGAAGCCTATAAAATTTTACCCCGCATTCAGAAACATCTTCTTGAAGGGGAAAACCGGGAGGCCCAGCAGTTACTTTTGAAAGAGTTTGTCTGTGAGGGGCCTGGTTCCAATCAGGGGCGCGGCAAATCGGTACAGTTCGGATGTTACCAGATGCTTGCCGATCTGATGATCAAATGGGAAGATGGGGGCCCGGCCGGCGATTACTATCGTCTGCTCGACCTGTCCACGGCGGTGGCGGTTGAATCCTACATGCAGAATAACAATCTGATCAACAAAGAATATTTTGTCTCTGCTCCGGATCAGGTCTTCGTGGTCCATGTAACCTCTTCCCTCCCCGGGGGACTCTCGTTGGAACTGTCGCTCAAGCGGCCTGAACGGGCCCAAACTCGGGTTGATGACGAGGGGCTGCTAATTATGGAGGGGGTTCTGGAAAGCGGAACCGATCAGGAGGGGATGCGTTACGCGGCGGGGGTAGAGCTGTTGACCGATGGTGTGATGAGTGTTTCTAACAAGAAGGAGGCGGCGATACGGCTAAAAGGGGCAAGCGAGGTTACTCTTCTTGTCGCTGCGACGACCGATTATCAGGGTTTTGCCGGCAGAAAGACGGCGGATCCTTGCCGTGCGGTAAGAGATGATCTTTCGCGGGCTCGGGCTTATTCATATGAGGAGTTGAAAGAAAGACATATTGCGGATTACCGGTCTTACTACGATCGTGTGCATCTGGATTTAGGGAATGCCGACGGGGGAAAAATGCCGACGCCGGCGCGGCTGACCGCGTTTAATAGGGGAGGTCCCGATCCTTCATTGGCCGCCCTATATTTCAATTTTGGACGTTACCTGCTCATCAGCTCAAGCAGACCCGGGGGGCTTCCCGCCAATTTGCAGGGTCTGTGGGCGGATACTTTAAACACACCCTGGAACGGAGATTACCACTTGAATATCAATGTACAGATGAATTATTGGCCCGCCGAGATGGCCAACCTGCATGAACTTCACCGTCCGCTGATCGATCTGGTAAAATCTTTGGTCGCCCCCGGTTCGAAGACGGCTCGGGCCTACTATAATGCTCGTGGCTGGGTGGCGCATGTTATTACCAACCCCTGGAGTTTTACGGCCCCCGGTGAGAGCGCGGAGTGGGGATCCACGGTCTCGGGTTCCGGTTGGCTGGCATCCCATCTGTGGGAACACTATGCTTTTTATCCCGAGCGGGAGTATCTTCAAGAGATTTATCCGGTGCTCAAGGGAGCCGCCCAATTTTATCTGGATATGCTCATCAGTTTGCCGGGCAGCGGTTATCTGGTGACGGCACCCAGTAACTCTCCGGAGTTGGGATACAGATACAAGGGAAAGATCATCTATACCTGCATGGGGCCGACCATTGACAACCAGATCCTGAGGGAACTTTTTGAGAACACGCGCCGTGCGGCTGAAATTTTGGGGGTTGACGAGGACTTTCAGGAAGAACTTTCCGCCAAACGCGCACAACTGCCGCCAACGTCGATAGGACGAGAGGGGAGGATCATGGAATGGTTGGAAGACTACGAGGAGCAGGATCCCAGGCATCGCCATGTCTCTCACCTTTACGGGCTTTATCCCGCCAACGAGATTACGGAGAAAAATAAAGAGCTTTTTACGGCCGCCAAGGCAACGTTGGAGAGAAGGGGTGATGGCGGCACCGGCTGGTCTCTGGCCTGGAAAATCAATTTATGGGCACGGTTGAAAGACGGGGATAAGGCACACCATCTGCTGAAGAAATTACTGACCCCTACTTATGAACAGAGAGGCCGGCGCTTTTTTCTAAAAGGCGGGGGTGGGGGTACTTATCCCAATTTGTTCTGTGCCCATCCCCCGTTTCAGATTGACGGCAATTTCGGCGGGACTGCCGGCCTTGCCGAGATGCTGCTACAGAGCCACGATGGCGCCATTGAGCTGCTGCCGGCCTTGCCCTCCTGTTGGCCGGAGGGGAGCGTAAGGGGGCTTCGGGCACGCGGCGGTTTTGAGGTAAGTTTTTGTTGGAAAAACAACCGGCTGGTTGAAGGCACCCTGATTTCTTTAACCGGGGGGAACGTCGTCCTATCCTATCATGAGCCGCTGACCGTCGGCTCAAAAACGGGCCGACGTGTTCCGGTTACGCTGGAAGCCGGGGCGTCTGTAAATTTCAGCCCGGCACAGTAGATGGCAGGGCCCCGATTGTTGCAAATAATCCCCCCGGCCTTTGCTCAATTCACAACCGCTTCATGGTATCAGCTTTCGGCTTGCCGAAAACTAGAGATTATTGAATTTATCCCTTACCTGAGCTTTCTTGCCGCAGCTCATCGGGCCTTCGGGACATGATCCTGCCACACAACAGGGTCCGGCATGTTTGAATAATACCGGAGCTACCGCTTTCACTTCTTTCAGCATCATGATCGCCAGTTCCCGGATCTCCCATTGGGCTCTTTGGCAGCATCTGAGGCGGAAAAAGTGATGCAGCGCACGGGCTGACATCGTAAATACGATTTTGGTTTCACAGGCATTGGGAAAAACATAACGGGCATCTTCTATGGCTATTTTCTCCGCCATCTGCGCGGCCGTTTTTTCGCTTTTACCTTCGTTCAACAGGCCGGTATAATTTTCCTTAAATAGTATCTCTACCAGACGGGTATAGGCCTTCTGATCTTCCTCCATGGCTGCGGTAAAGATAGCCCCGGCTTCTTCGTTGCTCTCGATCTGGGGGGGGATTATATAATTAAATTGTTCCAACCTGACGTATCTCTGAGATTGCTGGGAATAGGAACAGCCGACTCGATGCCTTACCAGCTGATGGGTCAGTACCCGGCTTACCCCTTCCGCTCCAAAGGTAAAGTAAACGTGTTCAATAGGGCTTTCATGGCCCAGATCCATAAGAACATTCAAGAACTTCCCTGTTTTCCGACTATCCAAATCATCGAGAATTCCGGTAACACCGGTCTTTGAATAACAGAGTTTGGCGGCGGCGGCTACTAC
>JBASYW010000284.1:0-1551 GCA_049277715.1 Dethiobacteria bacterium
TAAGTGAGAAATATGATACCCCGGTAATGCTTAGAACAACCACCCGTATCTCCCATTCCCGCACCGTGGTTGAGTTGGGTGAACAGAAAAAAACAGATCCCAAAGGTTATCAAAAAAACCCCTCCAAATATGTGATGCTTCCCGGGTTTGCACGTCAACGCCATCCTCTCGTTGAAAAGCGGCTTCTTGCTCTGGCGGATGAAGCGGAGAACAGCCCCTTTAACCGCCTGGAAACAGGTACCGATAATAAAATCGGCATCATCTGTTCCGGTATTGTTTATCAATACTGCAAGGAAGCTTTTCCCCATATCCCGGTGCTTAAACTTGGATTTACTTACCCGCTTCCCTTAAAATTGATCGATAACTTTTGCCGCAGCGTTGAAAAAGTGTTCGTGATAGAAGAACTTGATCCCTTTCTGGCGGAGCGGATCAAAGCCCATGGTATCCGGATAACGGGGCAATCATTATTTTCACCGGTTGGTGAACTGAGAGCAGAAATTATCCGTGAAAAAATATCACGTTTTAATAATAAAGTTGATTCCATTGAATCCACCGACCCCAACAATTCCACCAATCCCATGGAAGAAAAAATACCACAGCGTCCGCCGCTGCTCTGCCCGGGCTGTTCACACCGTGGGGTTTTCTATGCTTTAAAACAATTAAAATTGCGAGTGGCCGGCGATATCGGCTGTTATACTTTAGCCGCCCTCCCTCCTCTTAAAGCCCTGGACTCCTGTATATGTATGGGGGCCAGCATCGGAGTGGCTCTCGGAATGGAGAAGGCAAATCCGAAAGCATCTTCTCAAACAGTAGCCGTTATCGGAGATTCCACGTTCTTTCACTCGGGCATTACTCCCCTTATAGATGCTGTTTATAATGATTCATCGATAACCGTGATTATACTTGATAACAGTACCACAGGTATGACCGGCCACCAGGAACATCCGGGCACGGGGGAAACCCTGCAGGGACAAACAACCAAACCGGTTAAAATTGCCGATCTCTGCCAAAGTCTGGGTGTAAAGAGGGTGGTCGAGACAGATACATCAGACCTAAGCACATTGCGTGAAATCATCAAAACAGAGGTGGGCTGCAAGGAACTCTCCGTAATTATTTATCGTCGGCCATGCATTCTCAAAAGCAGAACATTTGCCGAACCTCTGCGCATAGATCCTGAAAACTGCAATGGTTGCAAAGCCTGTCTGCAGCCGGGCTGCCCCTCCATAAGCTTCAAAGATGGAAAAGCCCTTATTGACTCCCGTACATGTACAGGCTGTGATCTTTGCCGTCAACTATGCAAAAAAAATGCCATTATAATATAAAAGAAAGGTAGAATTCCGGAAGCATGCAAAAAATAGATATTCTTGTCGCCGGTGTCGGAGGTCAGGGAACCATCCTCACCGGGAAGATAATTTCGAAAGTGGCCCTCCACGAAAACATGGATATAAAAACTGCCGAAACACACGGTATGGCACAGCGAGGAGGCAGTGTCGTTACTCACGTACGCATCGCCGACAAGGTATACTCGCCATTGATTCCATTAGAAAGTGT
>JBASYW010000285.1:0-4805 GCA_049277715.1 Dethiobacteria bacterium
GGGTGTGCAGCCTAGACAAACGAGCATACCGCCACCCGCAAAAGCGGCCAGAAGGCAGTGCAATCCAAATATAGCGATCCCTTTCCGCGCTCCCCAGAACAATTCTTCTATCCATGATTCAATGTTATTCAAACCTTGAACGCTACTGGACAGAAGATCGATATCTACGTTCATAAGCGTGATGTTCAGCTGAAAGAAAAAATTATGGGTATGGACCTTTATCTCTCCCAGGGGAGGTATGCCAATGATCGTATTGCCCTTTTGAAAAGGAACCAAAGAAACAAGTACTTCAAAAGGACCGGCCAGAATATGTGTTTCATTAAAGAAACTGATGGCGATGAGCATACCCACAATGGAAAATAATATAATTTTAACCCATTCAAATGATTTATTTGAAAAGGGGATATAACGCATATAAATTATAGCTCCGATTTCTTTAATATGCCCAGCAAATCTGACAGGACTTCTTTTACCGTATTTTCTTTGATCTCACGACGAGAACCTTCGAGGTTAAGAAGTTTAGCGTATGATTTACCATCAATATCTATGGCATAATATACCGTTCCCACCGGTTTTTCTGCCGACCCTCCGGATGGTCCGGCAATCCCGGTTACCCCTACCCCGATGTTACTTCCGGAAATTTTACGAATTCCACCGGCCATCTCCCGGGCAACCACCTCGCTTACAGCACCATGTTTTTTAAGGCTATCCTGATTTACATTTAAGATCCTGATCTTTGATTGGTTGGAGTAAGACACTATTCCGGCCAAAAAGATACCGGAAGATCCCGGAACATCAGTTATCCTGTCCGCCAGAAGACCTCCAGTGCAGGATTCGGCCACGGAGAGTGTCATTTTTTTTTCAAACATTAACCTGACTATCTTTAAAGCCATATCCATAATATTACCCCTGACTTGGTGAGATAATTTAATATACACCTCTCCATAACCAATTGTAAAGTCGGCTACCGGATAGATAATTCTTCCTTATTGGCCCCCGCCAGTATTTTTCGGAGATACTCACCCGTAATCCTTTCTTTATCAACCAGCACCGAGGCGATTTCTCGGATGGAGGACAGATAGGGTGTTAACATTACTGTAACCTTCTCCTCCTCCCTGGAGATGATTTTTCTAACGGTACGGTGAATCATATTGCGAGATAAATCCTCCATACAGACAACTCCGAGTGAAGAAAGGCCGGTGGCGATTATTTTTCGGGCCAGCTCCACGGCCTGTTTAAAGTCGTTAAAGGAACCGGTGCTCTGTTGTCCCAAGATAAGTTTCTCACTGACAGCTCCACCAAGCAATACACATATCTCCCTCTCCATATAACCTCTGGTAAAGAGCTTATATTCCTTATCCGGATGTTGCCTCATGTAACCCAGCGCATTTCCTCGCGGGGTTATCGTCACTACCGACACCGACTCCGGCTTGGTAATTTCACTGACCATGGCATGGCCGCATTCATGCACCGCTATTCTCCATATTTCATTTTCATCCGGTTTCTTTCCCTGTTTCTCCCCCATCATCACCTTGTCGATTGCTTCCATCATATGAATCTGCCTGATCTCATTGCAATTTTCCCGCATAGCCAGAATAGCGGCTTCATTGGCCAGGCTTTCAATCTGGGCTCCGGAAAAGCCAAATGCGTCACGGGCGATTTTATCAATATCCACATCTTTGGCCAGGGGTTTATTTCGAGTATGAAGTTTCAATATCTCCTTCCTTCCCTCCAGGTCAGGTAACTCTACCTGGACGATCCGATCTATACGCCCCGGCCTGATCAAGGCCGGATCAAGGGCCTCGGGCCTGTTTGTTGCTCCTACGACCAGGATATGCACATCTTCATTAAGACTGAGGCCGTCCATCTCGGTAAGCAACTGGTTCAGAGTCTGATCGTATTCCATATGACTGCTGTGTGAACCGCGTTTGGTCCCCAGGATATCCAATTCATCAATAAAGAGCACCGCGCTGTTTTTCTTCCGGGCTTTAGCTTGATCACGGCACTGTTTAAATAATTGCCTTACTCTCTGGGCGCCCACACCGGCGTACATTTCGATAAACTCACTGCCGACCGCGCTGATAAAAACAGAATCGGTGTAACCGGCTGCTGCACGGGCAAGCAGTGTTTTACCTGTTCCCGGAGGCCCGATCAGCAGTATTCCCTTGAGCGGCCTGATACCCATTTTCCTGATTTTCTGTGGGTTTTTGATAAATTCCAATGCTTCCAGGAGCTCTTTTTTGGCCATCTCCTGCCCGCCGATCTGGTCAAATAAAACCTTGGATACCGGGCGGGATTTAAACCCCAATGAATTCAACTGGGGTAACTTTCCACTGGTCAGCCGGTAGAGCATATAGAGGAGTCCCGCCAAAAAGATGTACGGAAGCACATTAAACTCGTACCATAACAATACCAGGATCAGTGCCAGGGCAATGCCGCCGCCAATCTCGATCATGATAACTTATCCTCCTCTATTGATCTAAAATGAGGGATAACAACAAACAGATAATTATCGCCATCCTTAACCTGCAGGTAAACATACTGATGATCAACGGAAAAATAATACTCATCAATCGAATGCTCGGAAGCGATATTGGCTACCGTCTCCTGGATCGAACGGTAGTTGCCTACTCTGGCACCTTCATAAACAGCCGGCTCCACTTCCCTGAAAAATGCCTCGATCTTCTCGTTCCGATGATCATGAAGATCGAAGGTATATTCCTGTTTTACCTGTGCAGAAAGGATCCTGTCGATCTCGGTCACCAACTCCGGCAGATTATCGGTATATTGTGTATAAACATCCACATGAAGATGTTTTCTGTCTCCGTTGATCTCTACCCTCTCTACCGCTTCAATTCCATTCAGCTCAGCCTCCAACGGATTTTCCCTAAAATGTCTTTTAAATAAATAAGATCCGCCCCAAAAAAGGATGAGTGAGATTACAAACGCTATTAACATAACATGCCATTTAAATTTGTTCATCTTAACCACCGCATCATTGTTACATGGATTAGTTAACATAACTATTTGCCATTATAACAAAAAAGTTTATCCGAGGCAAACCTAATTATTTATTCTTTTTTAATGGCTGGATTAACCTGAAAAGAACAAATCAAGAAGCAAAAATCCGGTGTACAGTTTATAGCAAGGTTTTGCTTATCATCATTGCTCTTATGGAGATGGTCATCTCTCTTGAGCGTTAAACCTTCTCTTTATTAATCATCTGTTCTGGTAAAGTGATAATTATGGGGATTTTTCTTGTCGGACAGACCTTCCAACTCAATGCCGTCAATAAACACCTTTACGGCAGGGGGATTGCCCAGCCGCAATTTCATTTTATTTTTAACCGATAAAAGCAACTCTTCACCGGCATAAAAGTTCTTCTGATGAATATTCTTGTTATCAACATGCAGATCAATCCAGCATTTCCCGATAAATACAATTTTAATTTCCGGATCTTCTGCACCTTTAAAATTCCAATATGAATCGTAGGCGGAAGTGTTTTTCAGCATAATCTCTATCTTTTTACCTTCCTCCTCCGCCGCCTCTTCCTCCCTCTTATCTCCTGCAGGAAGTTGATCATCTTCTTCCGGTTGTTGAATAGTCTCGTTATTGATCGGATCATGATCAATAGGGCCGGGGGCTTTCTCCACATTTTTACCTACAGAGATCCAGATGGCGATGAAAAACATCAGAGCTAATGCGGTATACAGGCCTATGGATAAAGTCCTGTTTTTCCCTTTCCTGCCCGTTGCTTTTGGTTTCTCCACTTTTTCAACTTCATCGGTCCGGGGGTGTTCAACCATCTGCTGAGCCCGGTGGTAAATTTCCAGGACATGAGCAGGATTCAGTCCCACCGCTTTTGCATAGGAGCCGATAACTCCTTTTAAATATACCTCTCCGGCAAAGACGGAAAAATCTCCTTTTTCAAATGCTTCCAGGCGGAAAATCTTTACTTTTGTTTGCTCGGCAATATCTTGAAGCGTAATCTTTTTCTCTTTACGGGTATCCCGTAATAATTTTATCAGTTCTTCCATCGGTGATAACACACTCCTTGTTTTTAGAATATGTAGGGAAGAACAAGCTTTCAGGATAAATTCTGTTTAAATTCTTCATACAAGCGCGAAGCCTGCTCGGGTGTGATGATAACTTCCCGAGGCTTGCTGCCCTCATGCGGACCGACTACTCCTTTGAGTTCCAGATCGTCGATCAGGCGTGCAGCACGCGTATAACCGATACGCAGTCTGCGCTGCAACAATGAAATGGAGCCCTGTCCGGTACGTACCACCAACTCCACGGCATCGGGAAACAGGGTATCAACATCTTCCCAGGCTTCTTCTTCCGGCGCGGAGGTAAATACTATGTCCTCATCATAATCGTTATCCTGATCCTGCTTTTTAATAAATTTGGTTAGCGACTTTAAATCCTTGGAACTGATAAAAGCGTTCTGTACTCTCAATGGCTTAACCATACCCACCGGATAAAAAAGCATATCTCCTCTGCCGAGCAGCTTTTCTGCGCCCGCCATATCGAGAATGGTACGTGAATCCACCTGCGATGATACCGTAAAAGCAATACGTGAAGTTATATTCGCCTTTATAACTCCCGTCAAAACATCGACCGATGGCCTCTGAGTCGCGATAACCAGATGGATGCCGGCTGCACGTGACATCTGGGCCAGACGAGCGATCGAATCTTCTACCTCTGACGGAGATATTAACATTAAATCAGCCAGTTCGTCAATAATAACAACGATATACGGCAGCATATCGGCTTCCAGCTGTCCCCGGGCCACTCTCTCATTG
>JBASYW010000286.1:0-5129 GCA_049277715.1 Dethiobacteria bacterium
ACCATGATCGATCCCAATGTAATGGGGATCGATAGGCTGATGATGCGGCCAATTATCTGCCACGTAGTATCTCTTTTATGCTGAGGCGGTTGTCTGCGTGCGCTTTCTAAAAAGTCTGATTTTTGGCGATAATAAATGACGATCAGCACCAATAAACCTATCAGGCCGCCGGTTACCGCACCAAAAGCCGCCCCGGCCGCAGCATATTCAAGACTGATCGGAAGCAGATAAAGGACGAGCGCCACGGAGGTAACCACCCTCGTCAATTGCTCCAAAAATTGCGAGATAGCCGTAGGGACCATCTGCTGGTAACCCTGGAAAAACCCTCTCATCGCCGACATGATCGTTACAAAAAAAATGGCTGGAGAGATAGCCAAAATCGGCAGGTAAGCACGCGAATCCTTGGCTACATTTATGGCAAAATATTCGGCTCCGGCCGCCAGAACCAGAGAGATGACAAACCCGGAAATCGTCAGGATGATCAGCGATACCTTGTAGACGCGGTACGCCTCGGTATGATTATTTAAGGCCAGCTTCTCGGCCACAAGTTTGGATATGGCCACGGGGATACCGGCCGTGGAAACAGTGAGCAGGGTTACATAAACAGGATAAGCCATCTGATACAGCCCTATCCCCTCATCACCCATTAAAGCGGCCAATATAATACGCATGGCCGCTCCGATAAATTTTACCACTATCCCGGTAAAAGCCAGTATTACCGCGCCTTTAACAAAAGTGCCTTTTTTCAATGCTCTCCCCCGTAGTCAAAATAGTTATATATATAATTACCTGCTGATCTGAGCTTGAGAACTTACTGTTCCATCTGCTTGGCCAGGAAATAGGCAGCAGTTTCAACGAGTTTAAGTTCCATTTCTCCCATTTCGGCATCCTGATCCCTTGTACCCATTATCACCGCACCGATAGGATCGCCCTCTGAAACAATAGGAGCAATTACTTCATGGTAAAACTTGGAGACAGCTTCGCCTTCTCTGTAAAAAGGGTGATCGGCGGTGTTATTGATCAACACGCTGCGGCGACTCTCCATAACCTTTTCTATAACCGGGCTTAACGGACGGTTTACAAACTCTTTTTTCGGCGCTCCCGCAACGGCTACGATGGTATCCCGATCGCAGATACACGCGATCTTATCGGTCGACTCATTTAAAGAATCAGCATATTCCTGGGCGAATTCCTCGAGTTCCCCGATAGGAGAATACTTCTTTAGTATGACCTCACCTTCCCGGTCAACAAATATTTCTAGAGGATCGCCTTCTCTTATTTTCATGGTTCTACGGATCTCTTTTGGTATCACTACCCGACCCAAGTCATCTATCCGTCTTACGATACCCGTTGCTTTCATCGATATCCCTCTTTTCTTTTATAGCTGTAAAACTTCTTTCTTAGTATTTAACGAGGCCATCGGTTTTATGCAATTAATTTACTAAAACCGATGATCTGCTAAAAGAGTTAAACCCGTAGTTTCCCTCCATCAACTTAATTCCAGGATAACCTAAAATATCTATAAATTATAATATAAGATGGTTCAAATAACAACCTCCCGGACAAGAACCAGCAGGTCTTCCAGCTCACGAAGGCGAGATGTTTCGTCTTTCTCCCCATAGGGTCTGATTTTGAGCATAACCTCTTTCCCGGATGTCAGCTTCATCCTTCCGGAATACTGTTTTACCAGCCGCCACAGTTTCAAAGTATCAAATTTTTGTTCTTGATCAAATTTTACATTTATCTGCCCATTTTCATGGTGGATAGAGGCAATGCATAAACTTGAAGCTAAAACCCGCAGGCGGGATACGAGCAATAAATTTTCAACTTCCAAGGGTAAAGACCCGAATCGATCCAGAAGCTCTTTGCGGATCTCATCGATGCCCTCCTGTGAATCCAATGCATAGATGCGTTGATATAGCTCGATTTTCTGTTCCTGATCAGGTATATAGCCGGTGGGGAGATAGGCGCTGATTTTTAAATCCAATCGTGGAGAGACTGCCGGAACCACCTCCTCCCCTTTATAGGTTCTTACCGCTTCCTCCAGCATCTGACAATATAGTTCAAAGCCTACGGCCGCCATAAAACCATGCTGTTCAGGGCCGAGGATATTCCCGGCCCCCCTTATTTCAAGATCACGCATGGCCACTTTGAAGCCGGAGCCCAATTCGGCAAATTCCTTGATCGCCTGCAACCGCTTCTCCGCGGCCTCGGTAAGAACCTTGTCGCGCTGAAAGGTAAGGTACGCGTATGCCGGCCGGTTTGAACGGCCGACTCGTCCCCGGAGCTGATACAACTGGGCCAGGCCAAAACGATCGGCATCGTAGATGATCAGCGTATTTACATTGGGGATATCCAGACCCGCTTCAATAATGGTGGTAGAGAGCAAAATATCGTAGTCCCCCGCCAAAAAATCATTCATAACCCGCTCCAGTTTCGATTCATCCATCTGACCATGAGCCACGGCTATCCCGGCCTCCGGTACCAGCTCTTTCAGTTTATGAGCCCACTTTTCTATATGCTGCACCCGGTTAAACACATAATAGATCTGCCCCCCACGCCCCAACTCGCGCCGGACAGCCTCCCTGACAACCTGATCGGAGTATTCAAGAACATAGGTCTGGACAGGATAGCGATTTTCCGGAGGGGTTTCAATTATACTTAAATCCCTTGCCCCGACGAGTGACATGTGCAATGTGCGGGGTATGGGAGTTGCTGTCAGTGTCAACACATCAACATCCAGACGTATTTTTTTAAACTTTTCTTTGTGGCGAACGCCGAAGCGATGCTCTTCATCGATAATAATCAATCCCAGATCTTTAAACTGCACATCATTGGAAAGGAGACGGTGTGTGCCGATTATAATATCGGTGCCGCCGCCGGAAAGATCCTTTATCTGTTCCTTCTGCCTGGCCGCAGACAGGAAACGGCTCAAAAGTGATACCCGGACGGGAAAAGACGAAAAACGTGTGCAAAAGTTTCGATAATGTTGTTGGGCAAGGATAGTTGTAGGCGTCAATACCGCAACCTGCTTCCCCTCCATAACAACATTAAAGGCCGCCCTCATAGCCACCTCTGTTTTCCCATAGCCCACATCTCCGCACAGCAACCGGTCCATAGGCCTGTCCTTGGCCAGATCATTCCTCACCTCTTCTATCGATTGGAGTTGATCGGCCGTCTCTTCATAGGGAAAATAGGAATCAAATTCCGACTGCCACGGATGCGGGATCGAGTATGAACGTCCCTGGAGAGAGCTGCGGGCGGCATAGATGGAGATTAACTCACCGGCAAGTTTCTGCACCGAAGCTTTGACCCTGCCTTTGATACGGTTCCAGTCGTTGCCGCCCAACCGCTGAAGCTTTGGTGCCTTCCCTTCCACACCGATATACTTCTGGATTAAATCAATCTGCTCTATGGGGATAAACAGCTTATCTTTTCCTGCATAGCGGATGTCAAGATAATCTTTCTTGATCCCTTCTATCTCCAGCGTCTGAACACCGAGATACTTTCCGATACCATGCTGATCATGCACCACATAATCTCCGATATTCAGTTCACGATAATGGCGTAAATACAGACCTTCCTCCCGGCCTCCCAACCGTTTCCGTTTTTTTCTCTTGGGAAAAAGGTTCTGTTCGGTAACAAAGACGATTTGCAGGGAGGGGATGATAAAACCGTTATTCAGATTTCCTATCGTCACCTGAGGGGGAGCGGATCGATCCGAACGCAGTTTCTCTTCAGCACCGGCATTGAGAACAGAAAACTCCTGATCTCTTAAATGAAGAAAAAGTACCTCCGCCTGTTGTGAAGAGGGGCTAAGCAGATAAACATTGTACCCTTCCTTCTCCCACTCCCGGAATTCACCATGAAGCAGATCCCATTGACCATAATAGTTGGGGATATCCTTGGCGGAGAAACTGAAAGATCCTTCACGGGGGACTTTGATCCCCGTTGTTTTAAAGAGGGATAAAAAAAGACAAGTAACTTTCAGGCGGGCCATCAATTCATCAAACGACCAGGTAAGGCCTGTTTCCGAAGATAGAGCATCGCCCTGTACAAGCAGATCACTCTGAAAATCATTGCCCCGATTCAACAGTACCTGCGCCGCCTCCGCTGTCCGAGCAGGATCATCAATAATAACCAGATAGCGGTTGTGAAGGTAATCCAACAGACTGTCTCCCCGGGCATAAAAATAGGGGAAATATCCGTAAAACGCCTCCTCCAGCACGGGCTGATTCATCCTGGCCAGATGCCGTCCCACTTTCTCCTTTAACCTCTCCGCCGTTCCCTTTTGCCGGTTCAATCTGCCGGTCACCCGCTGCAGCTCATCCTCGATCCTGGCCATCCCTTTCCGTCGATCGGCTTCCGTCAAGATCACCTCTGCGGCAGGATATATCCTGAATGTCTCCATTATCTCCAGAGAGCGCTGGGTAACACAGTCAAATGCCCGTATTGATGTCAGGGTATCATCAAATAATTCAAGCCTCACGGGATTTTTTTGACCCGGCGGGAAAAGATCGATGATATCTCCACGCACGCTGAATTGAGCCTTCTCCTCAATGAGCGGGACCCGCTCATAACCTAGATTGACAAGCTTTTTTATCAATTCCTCCCGATCAACGACCAGGTTGAGCCGCAGAAAAATAACCTGATTTAACCATGCATCAGGAGGCATCATTCTGTAAACGATGGCATTCAGGGGGGCGACGAAAACCATCTTCCTGCCCTCCGCCATCTGCTCCATCGCCTCCATCCGCTGTGCCCAACTTTCGCGGCTCTGCCCCAGCATCCCTTCGCCAATGATGAAATCACGGCCGGGGAGCAACTTGACCTCCTCTTCGGGCAAGAATGTCAGCAGGTCTTCATAGACCTTCTCGGCTCGCAAGGAATCGTGGGCAACGATGAGCACAGGTCCGCTCCAATGGTCGTAAAGGGCGGCATTCAGATAATTACGCTGGCTCCCTTCCAGACCGCTAACAAGCAGCCGCCCGGGAGGAGGTTCATTGAGGGCCGCGACAATACTTTCAAATTCATTGCTTCTCCTCCAGGCTCCAAGGAGAGATCTCAAATGCATCCGCCTATCCTCCTGCCAAACATTATACTCCCCAAACAGATCGGCCCGGTAACTC
>JBASYW010000287.1:0-5085 GCA_049277715.1 Dethiobacteria bacterium
AGCATCCCGATGATCCGCTGCCGATTCTGCCATTATCATCCGGAACGCAATCACCCCGGCCCATCGTTCTCTTGCTGGCCGTAAACCCCTGCGTTGTACTCCCAACCCCCGATTTTATTCAGGACGGAACAAAGGATTATGCACGAATCCATTCGCTCCGCTCAAGATTCCTCGCTGCGCTCGGAATGACAGGTGGGGGGCTCGGAATGACAGGTGGGGCACTCGGAATGACAGGGTGGGGGAGAGGGAGCGCAGCCCTTTTTATTGTAATTCAGAGGGAGCGGACGCGACCGAAGAATCTTGACCACTGCAGTACCTCCATCATCACCGGAACGGAATAACCCGGCCCGGCGTTGCCTTCCCCTGTTCACATGCCCCGCCGTTTTGTTCCTGAAAAGAGTATCCAAGCGGCAGCCCAAAATGTTGCTTGACGTGGGGCCGTCGGCAATTGACTTCTCCGGCAGGCTCATGTTAGGCTCGTGTTATGAAGAATGTATAATTATGCCGGCAAAAAGGCGAAAAAATGTAGAGGGTCATTTACTTTCGGAAGCGGGAGCTGATCATGGATGAAGATTGAAGAGCTGAACCACTCATTTTACGGCAGGTGTATCCGGCTGTCGGCAGGCGGAATAAGACTCATCACCACTGTTGACGTGGGTCCCCGCATAGTATATTACGGCGATAAAAACAACAATGTTTTGTACAATGACAGGGATAACCTTATCAACAAAGGCGGTCCGTATTTTGACAAAAACTTCAAAAAAGGGGAGCGGTGGAGAATTTACGGCGGGCATCGCCTCTGGAAAAGCCCGGAGGATCTGGCCACATACGTGCCGGACAACTATCCCTGTACCTTTGAGGTCGTGGAGAGAGGCATCAGATTGATCAGCCCCGTTGAAAAGATGACCGGTCTGTTAAAAACCATAACGATCACCATGACCGAAAACGGTGACGTAAAGCTGGAGCACTCATTTACCAACAAGGGGCGGAGCACTTCCCGAGTCAGCTTATGGGCGATTACCGTTATGGAGGCGGGTGGCAAGGCATTGGTGCCGCTCTGCGATCAGGATACCGGCTTTTTACCCAACCGCAACCTTGTTTACTGGCCGTACTCGCAAAACAACGATCCCCGCCTCCGGATCATGGATCAATATCTCACCCTTGAACAGGAGCGGACGGCCGATCGGGCTTTTAAAGTGGGACTGTTCAACCGATATGGAGTGTTGGGTTATTATCGCCGGGGCACATTATTTATCAAGCGGTTTACCGGCCAGGACAGCTTGCAGTACCCGGATTATCAATGTAATGCCGAGCTGTATACCGACAGTTATATCCTGGAGTTGGAGACGTTGAGTCCCCTCTGCGAGCTGAAAACCGGTGAAATAACAACACATACCGAGCAGTGGTCTTTCAAGAATATCCGTATTGACCATGACCTCGACTTATATAAAGCCGTTATGAAGGAGGCTTCACTATAAGCAGGTGCTTGCTCGGCATGCAGTTAATATTGACTGTCTTATTTTTGGCAGGCTGATCTAACCCACAGGCAGCTTGGTCTTTTTAAGCCGGCTTTCCAGATAGTTTAATTCATCCCTCAATTCCTGTGGCAGCTTCTCACCGAATTGGGAGAAGAATTCTTTTATATCAAGAAGCTCTTTTTCCCAGTCAGCGGTGTCAACCTCCAGAAGTTTTTTGATCGTCTCTGTAGATACATCAAGACCTTCCAGATCCAGACTGCTGATTTCGGGTACAAAGCCGATCGGTGTCTCTATCGCCTCTGTTTTTCTGTCGGTTCTCTCCAGAATCCATTTGAGAACCCTGAGGTTTTCGCCGAATCCCGGCCATAAAAAATTGCCGTCTTCATCCGTGCGGAACCAATTGACATGGAATATCCGGGGAAGATGTTTTATCTTTTTCCCCATCTTCAGCCAGTGGCCGAAATAATCTCCCATATTGTAGCCGCAGAAAGGTAGCATGGCCATGGGATCTCTCCGGACCTCTCCCAATTTACCATATTGGGCGGCAGTTCTTTCCGAGGCCATCGTGGCACCGACAAAGACGCCGTGCTGCCAGTTGAAAGATTCATATACCAGCGGAGCAAGTTTGGATCTTTTGCCGCCAAAGATCAAAGCCGAGATGGGTACTCCTTTGGGATTACCCCATTCCGGAGAAATACTCGGGCATTGGGTGATCGGGCTGGTAAAACGTGAGTTCGGATGGGCCCCGTAGACATAATTTCCTTCTTTATCTTTCAGCTCCGGCTTCCACTGTGTGCCATCCCAGGCGGTACCTTTCGCTGGCGGCGGGCCTTCGCCTTTTTCCCACCAGATATCACCATCATCGGTCAGCAAGACGTTGGTAAAGATGGTGTTCTTTCTGATCGTTTCCAGGGCATTGGGATTCGATTTCGCGTTGGTGCCGGGCACCACGCCGAAAAACCCCGATTCCGGGTTGATGGCCCATAATCTTCCGTCATCTCCAATTCTGAGCCAGGCGATATCATCACCGACTGTCCATATACGATAGCCTTTCTCTTTTAGAAATTCAGGCGGTACAAGCATGGCCAGGTTTGTTTTTCCGCAGGCACTGGGGAAAGCGGCGGCCACGTATTCGATATTCCCGGAAGGATCCTCTATACCCATGATGAGCATGTGTTCAGCCAGCCATCCTTCATTTCTGGCCATCCAGCTGGCGATCCTCAGGGCAAGACATTTTTTACCGAGGAGTACGTTTCCTCCATAGCCGGAACCCACGCTCCAGATAGCATTGTCTTCCGGAAAATGAAGAATCAGGCGCCGGTCTACATCCAGATCGGCCTTGCCGTGCAATCCCTTGGTGAATTCACCGTCCGAGCCGAGTTCATCAAGAACCTCCCGGCCCACCCGGGTCATGATCAGCATGTTTAAAACCACGTAGATACTGTCCGTCAGCTCGACACCTATCTTGCTGAAGGGGGAGCCGATTGGCCCCATGGAGAAGGGGATCACGTACATGGTTCTTCCCTTCATCGACCCTTTAAATATCTCCCCGGCCTTTTTGTAGCCCTCTTCCGGCGACATCCAGTTGTTGTTGGGAAGGGCATCTTCCTTCCGTCTCGTGCAGATATAGGTCAGGTTTTCGGTGCGGGCGACATCATTTACGGCGGTGCGGTGGTACACACAACCGGGCCATTTATCCTGGTCGAGCGGCATCAGTTCTCCGGTGGAGAGTGCTTCTCTCTCCAAAGATTCTTTCTGTTCCCTGGAACCGTCGATCCATACGATTTTTTTCGGCCGGCACATTGCCGCCATCTCCGCTATCCAGTTTTGCAGTACCTCGTGTTTGGTCATGTTGTTTGTGCTCCTTAAGTAATTATGATTTGTACACATATTTATAAAGATTTAAAATAGTGCCAATTAAGACTAATTGAATGCAGTTATTAACTTTTATAGTATACTCCACGAAAAAAAAAATGTCTACTTTGATATTGATAGACAGTTTCTTCTTCAGTACCGGTTAATTTTAATGTAACGGTTTTAATTCTTTCCGGTTTTTCGGCGGGAACTCCGGATGGGGCAAGCACGATGTCGTTTTTTTCTGTATAGTGGTATTATATTTATAAAAGAGGAGATAAAAATGATGCGGAAATGTTTATCTTTTTTTCTGGTTCTGATTTTGATGGTCGTACTGCTGTTTCCGGACGGATGTTCAATGGAGGAAGAAGAAAAGCCTCATGATAACTGTGAGTTTTTGACCGCGTGCGGCAAAGACCTTTATTTCCATGATGATTTAATTCAACTGGCCGGCACCAACGCCGGCGGTTGGCTGGTGACAGAAAACTGGATGTGCCCCCTGGATGATGGTGACGGCGATATGCCCGATCAGAAAACATTGATCAACGTGCTTACCCGGCGCTTCGGCGCCGATGGTTGTCGGGAGCTGCTGGATATATATATGGACCATTGGTGGCAGGAGAGCGATTTTGATCAAATCAAGGCGCTCGGCATCAATGCAATAAGACTGCCGTTCTCATATCTGAACCTGTTGAATGCCGACTACACGTGGAAGGAAGACGCATTTGAGCGCCTGGACTGGTTTATCGAATGTTGTGCCGCCAGAGAGATATTTGTCATCCTTGACCTGCATGGCGCACCGGGCAGTCAAAACGGCCGGCACCATAGCGGTGACACCGATCAATCCGCTCTTTTTTCCAACGAAGAAAACATGGCCTTGACGGAGGAAATTTGGGTGGCCGTCGCTTCACGATACAAAGATAACATCCGGGTTGCCGGGTATGACCTTCTGAATGAACCGGAGGGTGGATATCAAGAGGGCAAGACCACGTCAATACAATGGGACTTTTTTGACCGGTTGTACAGGGCCATACGCGAGGTCGATGACCATCACATCATATTTATGAACAGTTGCTGGTTAACTTTCAATATGCCGAGCCCCGACCGTTATGGATGGGAGAATGTGGTCTATGAATACCATAATTACTGTTGGACCGGACAAAATAACAGATTGGTCAACTGGTTTTATATAAACGGCATAAAGCTGTTCGATAAATTAACCAATCATGCGGTGCCCACCCTTATCGGTGAATTTACGTTCTTTGATCGCCGGGAATGCTGGGAATATGGATTGTCGGCATATACCAATCAGGGCTGGTCATGGACAACGTGGACCTACAAGGTGTGCAACGATGCCAACGCCTGGGGGCTCTACAACCAGGCGGATACCGATACCGTCGATGTTTACAACGACAGTTATGAAGAAATCGCTGAAAAATGGAGCAAGATGGGAACGGAAAACTTTATCACCACCTCCACCCATGACGTGGTTAAAGATTTTATTGCCGGGATGAGATAGACAAGATCCGGCCGGCAAAAGGGGTGGGCATCCTGATTTTTATCCTGTCATTCAGAGCGAAGCAAAGAATCTTGGGTTTTTGGCAAGCACTTTCATTTCTCCATAAACAACAGCAGAATATGTGGACAGAAGTATCTCCGGGGCGGGAGATTCCATTCCGGATGATGAAGGAGGTACTGCAGTGGTTAAGATCCTTCGGTCGCTATCGCCGGCACGGGCGCTCCCTTTCGGATG
>JBASYW010000288.1:0-2118 GCA_049277715.1 Dethiobacteria bacterium
AATAACGTCTTCCCTCAGCCCCGATCCGGTGATAACAAGATCGGGGCGACCGGCGAGAACCTCCCCCAAACAGGCCGGCGCCGCCGCAACAAATTGTCCCAGAAGAAAAAATAAAACCAAAAGCAGAGAAGTCGTTTTTTTACATCTGTTCATGCTAAACATCATCCTGGTGATTCCTTTTGCCGGTCTTGAAAATATCAGGAGATAAATTGCTCATAAAAATTACATCTCCTTTCCGCTATCGGGAGGCATAACCGTTTCCGGTTGTACCCTGACACCCGGGATTCATGGCCCTGCAGCTTTAGAATTTTTGGGTCGAAAGATGTTTGAATACAAATATTTGCATCTCTATTTAATTTGAAAAAATACTTTGTAAAATTATACTACATAATTTAATGTGCATCAACCGGCAACTTTCCGTAAAATTATACGATTCCAGCAGATCATGGAAGGAATAAGGCAGTTAAAATGCGAATTGATCAACATACTTGTTATCACCATCTCTTCATAGAAAGGGATTCACTTTGGAACTGTACATGATCTTTTTAACCGCCCTGGCCGTTGGTTTTTCCGGAGCAGTAATGCCCGGCCCGTTAACAGCGGTGATGGCCGAACAGACAATCAAGAAAGGATTTGCGGCCGCGCCTTTGGTAGCCTTGGGACACGCGATCCTGGAAGCTTTCGTCGTTATCCTGCTTTCAGCCGGATGGGGACGCCTTATAGCCGGAGATACAGCCGCGGGAATTATCGGCATTGTCGGCGGAGGGGTTCTGGTCTGGATGGGAGGGGGCATGGTACGCAATGCCCGCCGCACTTCATTGACCATGCAAGATATGGATGCCTCCACCGGCCGTAAATCGGGACCTATAATCGCCGGGATAGTGTCGTCGGCGGCAAATCCGTACTGGTTTTTATGGTGGGCAACCATCGGTGCAGGTTATGTGGCCTTCTCTCTGGAGTATGGATGGAAAGGAGTGGCCCTCTTCTTCGCCGGCCATATCCTATCTGATTTGATCTGGTTATCCTTGCTGGGGTTCGCCCTGGTATCCGGAAGGAAATTCATCAGCGATCGTGTTTACCATGGAATTATCCTGGCACTGGGTATCTTTCTGGTCGGCCTTGCCGCTTACTTTATCTGGTCGGGGATTAACTTTCTGGTTTAACCGTATGCTTTTTTTAAGGCGTAGCGTATCCGGAGCGTATCTGCTCAGTGACATAATAGCCTCCGCTGTTATTCCTGAACGAACGCCCCCTGCCTCCATTATCCATCCGCAACGGAATAACCCCGGCCCATCGTTCCAACGTTGTCTTGCTTACCGTATATCTCTACGTTGTACTCCCGAATTACATCATCGCCTGTTTTTTACAGTCATCTTAGAGGGAGCGCCCGCGCCGGCGTAAGCGACCGAAGGATCTTAACTCTTAACCACTCCGCACCGTCTTCATCATCCGGAATGATATAGCTCCTCCCCGGAGTTGCTCATGTCTACATATTCTGCTGGTGTTTAGGAGAAAAGGAAGATGCTTGCCCAAAAACCCAAGATTCTTCGCTGCGCTCTGAATGACAGGAAATGTGGTTGTCATCCGGAGGGAGCGCCAGCGACCGAAGGATCTTAACCACCACAGTCTGCCATTATCATACGGAATCATATAACCTCCACCCCAACGCCACCCCAACGCCGGCTTCATGTTTATATACCCGCTGTTATACCTGGGCGAAATGTTGGTTTTCTCACAAGATTCCTCGCTGCGCTCGGAATGACAGGATAAAGAACCGGAATGACAGGGAGGGGGCGCTTGGAATTTTCACGCCGTACCCGCACCACGATACATGAAAGTCCGTCATCTTCAGGATAACGACGCGTTTACTTTCATAGCAATGACTCCCCTTTTTGTCATCCGGAGGGAGCGATAGCCTTTTTTGTTGTCATCCAGAGGGAGCGGTAGCGACCGAAGGATCTTAACCACTACAAGTACCTCCAACATCATCCGGAATGATATAACCCCGCCCCAACGCCGGCTTCATGTTTATATACCCGCTGTTATACCTGGGCGAAATGTTGGTTTTCTCACAAGATTCCTCGCTGCGCTCGGAATGACAGGATAAATAAACGGAAT
>JBASYW010000289.1:0-4544 GCA_049277715.1 Dethiobacteria bacterium
CCCCCTGAACCTCTTCCAGAAGATTTAGGATATGATCGCTGTATAATTCACTCTCGATACCTTCCAGGTTTTCAATCAATGTTTTTTCCTCAACTAAAATCTGCTCATCTGCCAGTGGAGAGAATAAGCCATCCCGCCACACATTTATCAGGGGCGCAAAGGGATGGATGGCCAGTGTACGAACCCTGATAAAATCAGGATTTATTTGATTCAATACCTCCGCTGTCTGCAGAGCATGATCCAACCAATATTCTTCTCCACCCAACCCCAAAATAACATATTCACTGAGAATTAACCCGGCCGCCCTGGCCTTCCGGCCGGCCTCCACATGTTCTTCGGCCGTTACCCCTTTTTTCATAAATTCAAGTACCCGATTGGAACCCGACTCCAGCCCCACATGAACACGAGCCAACCCGGCGGCTTTAATTGACTTCAGTTCCTCCAGACTTCTCTTTACCAAGGATTTGGCACGGGCGTAAGTGGTTATCCTCTTGATCCCTTTAATCTTTTCCTTCAAATAAACAATTATTTCACAGAGGGTATCACCACTATATGTTAAATTATCAGCGTCCTGCAAAAAAACCGTCTTATCCCCATGCAATAACCAGTTGGCCACAGGTAACATTTCCGGCCTTTTATTATAAACTATGCCTATTACCTCATCGTTTACTACCCCGCCGCAACCATGCGTTAACGATAATTCTCCGATCCCTTCAATATGCCCGGCTATCAAATCAATATCTTTTTTAATTTCTTGCACCGATCGTCGGCTGAACTTATCAAATTTATATACCGGGCAGAATAAACAGCGGTTCCAGGGACAATTACGGCTGATGCGGATCAACAGACTCCTCGATTCGCTCGGCGGTCTTATCGGTCCTTGTTCATAACTACAGGCATGATCATACATTTTATCCTCCTGAAGTTACTTGCTTCTAAAGTATAACTGATGGTCATCTTATGCACAACATTTATCTAATATGCGCAGTATTATATACCCATCTTCATACCAATTAACGCGGACCATCATTTTTCTTCTTTTGATATTACGTAATTATCCAAACAGCAGTACCGTGTAGTGAGGTATTTAAAATAAGTATTGGATCAGATATATCTTCATCACATAGCTGCATAGGATTATTTTTTTAACAGGAACGCGGGAATCATACTTTGGCGTACGACCGGATCTGCAGTACTTCCGATAAAATACTCATTGATAATCCCCCGGCCCACACGGGAAAACACAATAACCGTGGCCCCTTTTTCTTTAGCCCTTTTGCTGATTTCTCTGGATGCAATTCCTATATCCACAATAGTTTCCGTACTATACCCATGATCTTCAAATTTCTGTTGCCATTGGGCCAATTTTTCCAGGGCTCTGCATCTTTTATCCTCAATCTGCTCCGAGGGATAGCCTTTATCTATAACGTGGAGCAGGACAATTTTATCAAAATATTTTTTATTACCAATAACAAAATCAAATGTCTCCATCGAATTTCGAGAAAAATCCGTAGCCAATAAAGCAGTAGCCGGCTTTTTATCCGGAAACATCTCCCGGCAGATATATTTTCCTCCTTCGACCCTGTATTTTATAACGAGTAGCGGCTTTTTGCCAATTTTGATAAGGTTATTAACCGTACTTCCCTGTACAAGCTCCCTGAACCTTCTACCTCTACCTTTACCGATCGAGCCGATCATGATCAAATCCACGTTTTCTTCTTCCGATATCCTCTCAATCTCCTCGGCAGGATCACCAACCGGCTGGCGCACAGTTATCTTGTAGCCTTTTTCTTTCAGTTCTTTCTGCTTATCCTCCACAATCTCCATGAATTTTTGGCGACAATCCTCTACCCCCAACCGTGCAGTCTCCAACCTGACTACATGGACAATGACCAGTTCCTCCATCCCCATTTTTTTCAGGTCATCCGTAGCATCAAGCAGTTCCAAAGAAGGTCCTGATAAATCGATCGCCACTAATACTTTGTTGAACATTGGATATCCTTCCTCCATGTTTTTTTATATATTTTCGTGATAAACCTCTTTTTTCCCTTTGCAAAGGATCATCAATTAACTACAAATGTTTTATATAAAAAGGATATTCGGCAAAATATAACGAAATATTATCCCAGAATTAAATTGCGAACAGAGGAAAATTTATGCCGGATAAACCATACGTTATTAATCCCGATCATATTATTTTTGCGCTGGATATAGGAACCCGCTCCATAGTGGGATTGGCCTGTTACCCTGAAGAAGGCAACCTGCGTGTTTTGAACGTTGAGGTTCAAGAGCATCCTGAAAGGAATATGCTTGACGGCCAGATACATAATATCGAAGGAGTGGCCGAGACCGCCCGACAGGTTAAAGAGCGGATTGAAAATAAGCTGCAGGTGGAATTGAGCCGGGTCTCCGTTTCCGTTGCGGGAAGAACTTTAACCACACTACAGAAGAGGGCCGGAAAAACATTGAATCCGGAACACCGTATTCTCCCGGAGGAGATATTGAGTTTGGAACTTGAAGCGGTCAAAAAAGCACAGGACGAACTCTCCAATAATGACATTGAATCATCCCATTACTGCGTAGGATACACTACCGTGCAATATCTGCTTGACGGTTATCCCATCTCGAATCTGATTTCGCAAAAGGGGCGTAGAATCGAAACAGATGTTCTGGCCACATTCTTACCCAATGCGGTTGTTGACAGTCTGTTGACGGTTATCGAAAAAATAGGTCTTTCCTTGCATAGCCTCACTTTAGAACCTATTGCCGCCATGCATGCTCTCATTCCGCCGGAATACCGTCTTTTAAATCTCGCCCTGGTGGATATCGGGGCCGGCACCTCCGATATTGCTATTACAGATGAAGGATCCATTATTGCATATGCCATGGTGCCCATGGCCGGTGATGAAATTACCGAAAAGATAGCCGCGCATTTCCTGCTTGATTTTAAGAGTGCTGAAAATCTGAAAGTTCAGATTGCCGCCGAAAAAGCCCATTACTCTTTCAAGGATATTATCGGCAACACCATTAAGACCAGCTACGATGAAATTTTACAAGTAATTGAGCCGGTTATTGATAAAATTACCGATCAGATAATCGAAGCAATTTTAAAATATAATAAAAAAGAACCAAGTGCCCTCTTCTGTATCGGCGGAGGAAGTAAAACTCCCATGTTGCGTGAAAAATTTGCCCAAAAATTTAATCTACCCTTGGAAAGGGTCGCCATACGTGATTTTAGCTCTCTGAAAAATATACTTTACAGTGGTAAAAAACTGAAAGGGCCGGAATGTATAACCCCGATGGGTATCGCTCTCTCATCCTTGAGAAAGAAATACTTCGGTTTTTCATATGTAACCGTAAACGGTAAAGTCATCCGCCTGCTTGAAACCGAGCCGGTTAACATCGGCAGGGTATTAATCGTCGCCGGTTACAGCCCCCGTTCCTTAATCGCCTTACGCGGCGCATCGAAAAAAATATACGTTGACGGCCGGGAGAAGATATATCCGGGGAAACCCGGCAAAAACGCCATTATCAGATTAAACGGTGAACCGGCAAGTCTGGAAACAATCGTTCAGTCCAACGATGAGATCATGGTGGAAGCAGCCGTCCCCGGGGAAGAGGCTGTCATTACCCTGGAAGATGTTATTAACCATAACCATTTTTATGTTTTTATAAAACAAAAGAAGGTAAATATCCGCCCCTACGTAACTATCAACGAAGAACCCGCAGATGAATTCCGTGAATTAGCCGATGGCGACGTCATCAGTATTGAAGGCTTTGGAACATTGGCTGATTTAAGGACCCATACGGATATGGAGATATCTATCCCGGAAGAAGGAGTAACGGTAAACAGGAAATTGGTGGATAATAATTACCGGATCAAGCCGCTCGACCATATTGACTGGGAATCACGGGAAACACCGCCCCTGCCACCAATGTAAACATCTTTACAATCCGCTTTACAATCTGAATGAAGGTTTAGTTTTCTGTTTTCTTATCAGGAAGATAATGTTTGATTTCATCCCATAATTCTCGTGGCCGGAACGGTTTGGTCATGTATGATTCCGCACCCAACTCCGCAACCCTCTGCCGATCTTCCATGCCGGTTCTGGCCGTAAGAACAATAATCGGAATATCCTTTGTTTCTTCATTGTTCTTCAAAGCACGGCACACTTCAAAACCATCTACTTTGGGAAGCATTAAATCAAGTAAAATAAGATCCGGCCGGTGCCGGGTAACATAATCCAGGGCCTCCTCGCCATCTTCGACCACATGCACATGATATCCTACGGCCTCCAAACAAGTTCGCACTCCCAAAACAATATTTTTCTCATCTTCTACCAATAAAATCTTTCCCATATAACAACCTCCAACATAATTGGTTACAGTCTTTCTTTGGTACTCAAAGGCAACGTAAAAGTAAAGGTACTTCCCTGGCCTTCAACACTTTCCACCCAAATACGCCCGCCGTGTGCTTCTACAACCTCCTGACAGATTGCCAAACCCAAACCTGATCCTCCGGCAGGAGCCTCACTATCTTTAAC
>JBASYW010000290.1:0-2706 GCA_049277715.1 Dethiobacteria bacterium
ACGGGAATTTCATACCGGGCCTTCTCGGGGTCATGATAAAGGCGCAAAGTGGCCTCCAGTGCTGCGAGCGTTAACTTATCAACACGCAGTGCCCTCGACAATTGGTTGTCGCGAAAACGTCGGATCAGATCCTTCTCACCGACAATTATGCCTGCCTGAGGGCCGCCAAGGATCTTATCCCCGCTGAAAGTAACTGCCGCGATACCCTCTGCAAGGCATTCTTGCACGGTGGGTTCCGAAGGCAACCCATACGCGGTAAGATCGTAAAATGCCCCGCTTCCCAAATCTTCAATTACCGGTAAGCCGACCTGCCGCCCCAAAGAGACCAATTCCTGTCGGGATACCTCTTCGGTAAAGCCTACAATGCGGTAGTTGCTTGTATGTACCTTCATCAACAATGCCGTCCGATCGGAAATGGCTCTCTCATAATCATGCCGGTAACATTTATTGGTGGTACCTACCTCTACCAATGTTGCCCCGCTGGCCTTCATGACATCGGGAACACGGAATCCTCCCCCTATCTCGACCAGCTGCCCGCGGGAAACGATAACCTCCCGACCTTCAGCCAATGTATTAAGGACAAGGAATACCGCCGCGGCATTATTGTTGACGACCAGGGAAGCCTCCGCCCCGGTCAACGTACATATCAGCCCTTCCACATGAGCCAGCCGCGAATCTCTCCGGCCGTTTTCCAGCGAGAGTTCAAGATTGGAGTAGCATTCCGCCGTGGATGTAACTGCACGGACGGCCTGATCGGCCAGCGGTGCGCGACCCAGATTGGTATGCAAAATAGTGCCGGTAGCATTGATGACGGGACGCAATCCGGAAAAGAAGCGGGACTTTGCTCTTTCCGCAGCCTCTGCAGCGATCACCCCGGGATCCATAGACAGGTTGCTCAGTTCCTCCCGTGAAGAAGAAGCGATGATCTTCTCCCGAAAAAAATCTATGCTCTCCTGGGAAGCCTCCAGCAGAAGTTTATAGGGTATCCGCTCCGCAATTTTTTTTAGAGGCTCCTCCTGCAAAATACGATCCACCGCAGGCAGAGCCCTTAGAAAGGAGTTTTTAAAATCCATCCCGACACCTCTTGTAACCTAATTATTTACTAAAACTTATCATACCATAAAAAAGTGGAATAATTAATCAAAGTACTACAAAATATAACACTTCTCTGGACCTAAAACAAATGATCCACCGGTGTATTGCTGTTAATTGATGAAACATTGTGTCGGAAAGGAATGTTTCCGGACTCTGACGGGCCCTTGTTCAGGAGGTACACCGCCGCCTGAAAAGATCCTGCACCGGGAAAACCGCCCGAAGATTACGGCCGTTGTACCAACGTAGCGATACCCTGCCCGCCCCCGATACAGAGGGAGGCGATACCCAATCTGCTCTTTCTTTTTACCATCTCAAAAATAAGAGTGACAAAAACCCTGGCGCCACTTGCTCCGATAGGATGTCCCAAGGCGATCGCCCCTCCGTTCACGTTCACCATATCGGGATTCACCTGCAGTTCCTTTATCACGGCCAAAGATTGAGAGGCAAAGGCTTCATTCAATTCAAAAAGATCGATATCCTCGACAGTCAGACCGGTCCGTTCGAATAAGCGTCGGCATGCCGCAATCGGCCCTGTTCCCATTACCCGTGGTTCCACCCCCGCCGAGGCGAAATTGACCACTTCCACCATGGGCATCAGGCCGAGCCTCTCCACCATGGTGCCGGAGGCCAGCACAACCGCCACCGCACCGTCATTGATACCCGAAGCGTTACCGGCTGTAACCGTACCGTCTTTTTTGAAGGCCGGCCGTAAAGCCGCCAGTTTTTCCAAGGTCGTCCCCCGCCGGGGATGCTCATCGGTACTGAACAATACCGGCTCACCTCTTCGCTGGGGAATGATCACGGGAACGATCTCCTCATTGAATCTTCCCCCATCGATAGCCGCAATGGTCCTCTGCTGGCTCTGCAAAGCAAAAAGATCCTGATCTTCCCTGCTGATATGGTAATCTTCCGCAATATTCTCAGCCGTGATGCCCATATGTACATCCCCGAATGCACACCATAGACCATCCAGAATCATTGAATCCTGCATCACCATATGCCCCATCCGCCCCCCCCACCTTGCCGCCGGAACCAGATAGGGAGATAAACTCATGTTCTCCATGCCTCCGGCCACGACGATGCCGGTATCTCCATGCATAATACTCTGTGCACCCAGATTGATCGCCTTCAGCCCGGAACCACAGACCTTGTTTATCGTTAATGCCGGCACTTCCACGGGCAATCCGGCTTTGACCGCTGCCTGACGGCCGCTGCTCTGCCCGAGCCCTGCCTGTAACACATGGCCCATAATTACCTCGTCCACATCTTCTTTATCCAGACCCGCCCTTTTTATCGCTTCTTCAATGACAATAGAGCCGAGCTCCACTGCCGGCACATCCTTTAAAGCCCCGCCAAAACTGCCCACCGGTGTTCGTACCGCACCGATTACATATACTTTCTCCACTTTCAGCTTCACCCCTTATCGGTAATTTAATATACTATTGGTGCAAAAAATGATCCGTCGCGCAGCGAAAAAGAGGCGGGTAGCGCACCCGACGCCTCCCGCCTCTCTTTATTTGCTGCTCACCCTTTCAGTTACCTACTTGCCGAGGAAATACTTCTTCACTTTATAGGCTTCATCCGCCAATTCACGTTTGATTACATAGGTGT
>JBASYW010000291.1:0-6748 GCA_049277715.1 Dethiobacteria bacterium
GTCCCCTGTTCTATAACTTTATCCTCGGCCTCCCGCACCACTCTCTCGCTGTTTTTTTGGCGGCTTACCTCTTTCCCGTTTTCTCTGGTAACATGATAAATAATTTCTTTGCTCCCCTCTTTGCCGGGGGACTTTACTCTGGTCTTGCCTATCTCAAGTTGTGCATTATTCACGTACTTTGTCTGGTAAGGGATACTTTCTTGAAGTTTTAACTCCTCAACAGAAATAATGGTGATCACCGGCTGTGCTGATATGTATATCTCCTGACCTTCCTCAAGCTGAACACCGTCAAGGCCGGGGTTTTTCTCCTTCAGCTCTGCAACCTCCATATTATGATTGTCAGCTATCCCGCTCAGCAACTCACCCCGGGAGGCCAGATATACTCTCTGCCCTATCGTTTCCGGATGGAGTATCTGGAATGCTTCAGCGATGTCTCTGATTTCATCGGGTGCAACCTTTTTCTGCTCACCCCCGATTTTTTCCGCAGTGGTAACACTGAGGACCCTGACATCAGGGCGATCAGGAGTATATCGCTGTTTAAGAGCTTCGATAATCTCATCAAACTTTTCCTTGCTCTCCAGACAGACGAACGGTTGATCGTCTATGTACGCCATATACCCTTCGGCATAAAAAGTAAGCCGTTCGTCAATGGTCTCCTTGATGTCTTTGAAATTTTCCCTCCCCAGCCACCGAAGCTCAAGCTCAGAGTAAGTAATTTGTTCCGCAGGGAAAACTTCAAAATCATAAATCTCATTTTTTTCTTCCACCTTTTCGGCGATCAGTTCTTCAACCGCGGCAATATCCTTTATCAGCCCTATATCTTCTCCCTCAAAAAACACGATATGGAAGAAGCTGTTGAAATAATTGTTCAGGCCCAGAAAAAGGGTAACCAGAAGAAATGAAGACATGATATAAGCCGCCGGTGAAATCCTGATACCTTTAACATAATTATAAATCCCGTCGATCTTTTTGCGGTAATATGCCCATTTCTTTTCAAAGGCCTGCAATGCATGCCTGTATTTTTTCTGATAATGAAACACAAGATCAAAGCTTTTCACGAAATATGCCTCCCCATACATTATAACAAATATTTTAACAATTGTTAACTTTTCTTAAAACATTCCATGATTGATTAACAATTCTTCATGAACTCAAAATCTCCTGCTAAAAAAATAAATAAATTACAATCATCTGCCGTTGTTTGTAATTTATTTAGGGGATACAAGTACTTTTTGGGGGGCTTAAAAAATTCTTCTCCCTATCTCTCTGGCCGCGATGATGCCTGATGCCGATGCCTGTATCAACCCCCGGGTAACCCCGGCACCGTCGCCTACCGCAAAGAGGTTCTGTATCTTGGTTTCCAGCTGAGGGCTTAAATCCAGTCTGAATGAATAAAACTTTACCTCCACGCCATAGAGCAGAGTATGGCGGGAATTGACTCCCGGCGCGATCCTGTCCAGAGCCTCCAGCATCTCCAAAATAGAGAGGAGGAGCCTGTAAGGAAGAACCAGGCTCAGATCACCGGGAGTGGCCCTGCCCAAGGTGGGGCAGACCAATCCCCGTTTGATCCGTTCGCCGGTTGAACGCCGCCCCTCAAGCAGGTCTCCCAGCCTCTGGATGATAGCGCCGTCTCCAAGCATGTTGGCCAGGCTGGCAATGTTTTTTCCGTAACGGAGCGGCTCATTGAAGGGCTCCGTAAACATTTTGCTTACCAGAAGGGCAAAATTGGTATTCCTTGTTTTCGGCGCGGCATAGCTATGCCCGTTTACCGTTATGACCCCGTTATTGTTTTCGGTTACCACTTCACCATACGGATTCATGCAGAACGTACGCACCCGATCGTCGGAAGAACGCGAAAAATAAATGAGTTTGGATTCATATACTTTGGAGGTGATATGTTCCATGATATCGGCGGGCACTTCCACCCTTACCCCGATATCCACCGGATTATTGGTCCCTTCAAGCCCTAATTTCTGAGTCTCCCTGAAAAACCATTCCGATCCTGAGCGGCCCGGACCACAGATGATATAATCCGCGCCATAACAAACTCCTTCGGCCGTCCGGACTCCGGTTACAACACCATCTTCCTCCATAATCTCCGCCACTTCCTCGTGGGTGCGAATCTCCACTTTTTTGCCGAGCTGATGATACATTTTCGCCAGAATCTGAAAACAATTTTCCGTGCCCAGATGACGGATTTTGGCCGGAAGCAATTTTAAATCCGCCGCTGCCGCCCGACGCTGAAGTTCTTTAATGGCCGCACAATCAGTCCCGTAAAGCTCGGACTTTCCTCCCCAGGAAAGGTACGCATGATCGACATAATCGATGAGTTCCTTCAAAACGGGCAAACCGGTATATTCAACCAGAGAACCTCCAAATTCAGGGGATAGCGTTAATTTGCCGTCGCTAAAAGCGCCGGCACCGCCAAATCCGTTGATCAAGTAACAGGGGTTACAGCGCAAACAGTTCCCGCTTGTTTTGGCCGGGCATTTTCTCCGGGAAATCTCCGGCCCTTTCTCTATGATCGTGATGCGGGCATCGCCTTGCTTGCAGAGCTCCGATGCAGCAAAAACACCGGAGGGCCCGGCGCCGACGATGATCACATCGTATCTGCCTTTTTTATTCAAAGGGAAAATCACCTCTTTGGTTTGCAACGAAGCGATCCGCTCCCGCTTCGCTTATTTATATAAAACCCGGAATGAAGTTATAGCGGTGATCGATAATCGGCTATTTTTCGGCGGCCATATTGCCAAACTTGATGAAGTTTTCCAAAAAGTACAGATCAAACTTGCCGACGGGACCGTTACGTTGTTTGGCAATGATTATTTCAGCGATATTCTTCTTTTCTGCGTCCTTAACATAATAGTCTTCCCGGTAAATGAAGACGACCAGGTCGGCATTTGCCTCTATACCCCCTGATTCCATCAGGTCGCTCAAAATGGGGCGCCGGTCGACTCTCTTTTCCACCGCCCGGCTCAATTGGGATAGCGCGATAACGGGGGTCTCCAGCTCCTTGGCCATTGCTTTAAGCGAACGTGAGATATCAGATAATTCCTGCTGTCTGGATTCACTCCGGCTCTGACTGCGCATAAGTTGCAGGTAATCGATAAAGATAGCCTTTAACCCTCTTTCGGCTTTCAGGCGCCGCGCTTTTGCGCGTATATCCATCACCGACAGCTGGGGAGAGTCATCGATAAACAGATCGGCTTCGCTCAGGGCACTGAGCGCATTTGCAATTTTAGGCCAATCATCTTTTTTAAGATGGCCGCTCCTCATTCTCTGAGAATCTATGTTCCCCTGTGAACATAGAAGACGTTGTGCCAGCGAATCTTTGGACATCTCCAGACTAAAAAACGCTACCGGTTCTTTTTCATTCATGGCGATATGTTGAGCAATATTTAAAGCAAGGGTGGTCTTGCCCATTGATGGACGGGCGGCGATGATTATCAATTCCGAATTTTGCAGTCCCGCAGTAAGTTTGTCGAATTCAAAAAAACCGGTGGATACCCCGGTTACGCCCGTCTTTTTTTCGCTCAGTGTTTCAATCCGATCGAATGTCTCGCTTAATATCTCTTTCAAATGAACAAAGCTCTGGCTGGAAGTATTTCTCGCTACATCAAAGATGGATTGTTCGGCTTTATCTAAAAACTCCTCAACGTTTTCAGGAGGTTCATAGCTCTGGCTGACGATATCGGTGGCTACGTTTATCAACCTTCTCAAAACCGCCTTCTCCCTGATGATGTGTGCATAGTATTGCACATTGGCCGCCGTGGGGACAATATTAACCAGAGTGGTCAGATATGCACGCCCCCCTATATCGGTGAGTATGCCCCTGCTTTTAAGCTCTTCAGATAGGGTAATGATATCGATTGGTTCTCCGTTGTTTACCAGATCCTGAATCGCGGAAAATATTTTCTGATGGGCGCTGCGGTAGAAATCACTCTCTTCCAACATGCTCAGCGCCGTAAAGGCCGCATCTCTATTTAAAAACATCGCTCCCAAAACAGACTGTTCGGCCTCTATACTCTGGGGAGGAACTCTTTCTTCAATCAATTTTTATTTTCTTCCTCTCTACAATACTATTAGGATTCTTCGTTATCTTCCTGTTCTTGTTCTGCTATACTTTCTTCTTCTTTTTCCACATTGTTTTCTTGTTCTATCAATATTTTTATTGCGGTAAATATGCCCGCTCTCAATTTCAGGGTAACCTCGTATGTGCCAATCTTCTTCAGCGGCTCTTCTATTTCAATATTACGTTTGTCGATTTTCAAACCTTTCTCCTGGAGCAGGGAGGCTATATCACCCGCCGTCACGGAACCAAAAAGCTTCCCTTCTTTCCCTGCCGGCCGTCTGAAGATAAGCTCTTTTCCTTTAAGGTTGTCCGCCATCTCCTGGGCTATCTGTTCTTCTTTTGCATCCTTCTTTCTTCGCTGTTCCTGCCATTTTTCCGCTTCCTTCAATCTGGCCGGGGTGGCCTCCAGCGCCAGCTTCCGGGGTAGGAGAAAGTTGCGGGCATAACCATCGGCCACGTTTTTGATATCTCCTTTTCTCCCCACACGATCAACATCTTTGATTAATATTACTTTCATGTTTTTTCTCTCCTTTTTACCCAAGACAATTAATATCTAATTCTTGAAATAAGCTGTTTTCTCCTCCTGAAACTTCAGCCGTAAAGATAAAAAAACACGATGCCGCCACAATAGCGACATCGCATTGTTTAAGGTACGATGGTCGGCTTTAACTGCTTTCGGAGGTAAAGGGCAACAGCGCAACAATCCTTGCTCTTTTTATGGCCACGGTCATCTCTCTCTGGTGCTGGGCGCAGTTACCGGTAATCCTCCGGGGAAGGATCTTCCCTCTTTCCGTGATAAATTTTCTTAACTTGTCCGCCTGTTTATAATCAATATAATCCGTCTTCTCCTGACAGAAAACACATACCTTTTTTCTGGGCCTACGCCCTCTATCTCTTTTCAATATTTTCACTCCTCATTTTAAAGCATTGATGCGTCAACAGATTAAAAAGGGATATCGTCTTCCTTGAAGTTTAACTCGCTGTCGATATCTTCCCCCGCAGCCTCGTCTTTTTTACGATCACGAGGTCCTTCCAAAAATTGCACGCTATCGGCTACCACCTCGGCGACATTGCGCCGGATACCCTCTTTGTCTTCATAACTGCGTATCTGGAGCCTTCCCTCCACTGCAACCAACCTGCCTTTCTCGATATAATTGGCACAGGTTTCAGCCAATTTTTGCCAGGCCACTATTCTGATAAAATCAGTCTCCCGTTCTCCCTGCTGGTTGGTAAAACGTCGATCGACAGCCAATGTAAAAGTAGTTACCGCTGCTCCGGATGGTGTATATCGTAATTCCGGATCCCTGGTTAATCTTCCAATCAGGATAACTCTGTTTAACATTTTTAAACTCCCCCGTTTCCCTTTTCATTAATTAAGCCTGATAATTAATGATCTGATAACCTCGTCAGAGATTTTACAAAAATGCTCCATCTCATTTAAAACTTCAAGGTTTCCCTTGAATTTAATTAGATAGTACTCGCCTTCTTGGTGGAATTTGTTTATTACGTAGGCCAATTTTCTCTTTCCCCAGGGTTCGAGCTCCAGAAGCTCTCCTCCCTTTTGGATGAAAATTTCTTTTAATTTTTCAAGCCATTGCTCTTTTTTCTCATCATCCAGATCTGTGGAGAAAATTATCATACTCTCATAGGATACCACGCTTGTCACCTCCCTTCGGACTAACGGCCTTCTGAAAAGGCAGGGAATAAACAAAATATAACATATCTGTTTCACCAAAGCAATTAAAGCCGCTTTTTTTCTCTTCAATCTCATAAAAATAAGAAAACCCGAATAACTCATTCTTTTATTGTTAAAACGCCAGTTTTTAAGCAAAATTAACATTCCTTATCGTTTTTTTAATCATTGCAGCCCTTTTACATATCTGTTAATATTAATTTACATCTTCACAATTGAGAGTTATGCACAATTTTCTGTGGATAAGCAGTCCCTTTCTTGTGGATAAACTCCCCGGATTGTTGATAACTTTATTTTTTATTTTTATATATGGAGGACAAGCTAATGACTTTGGAAGTAAATTTATTGTGGGAAAAAGTGCTCGATGAGGCAGAAAGAAAATTGAGTAAGCCGAGTTTTGAAACATGGCTAAAACCAACAAAGCCTCTTTCTATCAAGGAAAATCGGATTATCGTGGAAGTACCCAATGATTTTACCCGCGATTGGCTGGAAACAAGGCACAAACAACTGTTACTTGATGCCATTAAAAAAGTATCACCGACTAATTACGATATCTTCTTCACCTGTGGGCCGGCCCTAGAGGAGCAGGACGCTTTTAACGATCATGAAACAGCCAACACCCTTTTTTTTCACCAACAACCCGTGCGAAATACAGACCCTCAAAGATTGTTATTTAACAAGACCCCCTGGCTGAATCCTAAATACACTTTTGATTCATTCGTGGTGGGGAACTGTAATCGCCTGGCTCATGCAGCCTCCCTGGCTGTTGCGGAGGCACCTTCCAAAGCCTATAACCCTCTTTTTATTTATGGCGGTGTCGGCCTGGGGAAAACTCATCTGATGCATGCAATCGGCAATTTCGTGGTCAATAATTATCCCCAGGATAATGTTTTTTATCTATCCTCAGAAAAATTCATGAACGAATTTATCAATGCTATCCGTGATAACAAGACGGTAAATTTCCGTAATAAATACCGTAACAT
>JBASYW010000292.1:0-4872 GCA_049277715.1 Dethiobacteria bacterium
GAACAACACCCCTCATTCAGGTCAGAGCATCCAATACCTTGCTGATCTGCCTGAATACACCATCCACATCCTGCGCACCATCAACCCTGGCAAACAGGTGCTTTTTTTTATAATAGGCCACCAGCGGTTCTGTCTGTTCCTGGTAAACATGCATCCTCTGCTTTACAGTTTCGATCCGGTCATCATCTCGCTGATAAAGCTCTCCCCCACACTGATCACAGACATTGCGGACCTGAGGAGGAAGAAATTTGATATGGTAACCATCTTCGCAATCCCGACATATCCGTCGGCCGGACAACCGTAGTATCAATTCTTCCTCATCCACATCAACAAGAATTACTTTGTCTATTGATCTCTCCATCCCCTCCAACACCGCATCAAGGGAACGGGCCTGTGCTACCGTCCGGGGGAATCCATCCAGAAGAAGGCCCTGTACATCATCGATCTCTTCCAATCTTTCCTCTACAATCCCGACAATAACCTCATCAGGAACCAGTTCGCCCCGATCAATATATGCTTTGGCCCTGACACCGAGGGGCATACCCTTCTTAATCGCCAGTCTCAACATTTCTCCTGTGGAGATATGTACTACATTATACGTTTCGGAAATTCGCTCCGCCTGTGTTCCCTTGCCTGCCCCGGGCGGCCCCAGAAGAATGAGTAGCATAAATCATCCCTCCACCCTTATTTTTATTTAACAAGATGCTGCAGATAATCCGTCAATTTTTTAGATATATTACTTCTCCTTTTTAAACTTAATTCCTCCATGTTTAGCTAAAACTACCAAATTCGCAGAAAATTAAAGATTTGTAAACTCAAACTCCCCAATGCAGAACCATCAAAATCAAGAACGTTGGCCGCCGGGGGACAGATTAACGGCCATACACTTATGATCCCGGCAGCGAGGCTAACCAGAAGATAATGTCTGCAAAGCCCAAAAAATACACCTGCCCACCGCCAGCCCCCTTCCTTCCGGCCTGATCGATGTTTATTGTTGGCGCCCGATACCACTTCCAGAAGATTCATCCACGCTAGCCATAAGCATAAAGCCAGGAGGAAAGAAATTGTTTTTAGGATCAATCCATTTATTATCTCTGCAAAATATAAAAATTCGGGAGAATATTTGTAGAGGTCATACCGGCTTAAAAGCCTCTGCCAAATTTCCTTTTTGAACACCGTCGGCAGGGGAAGGCCCCCGATAATCTCGTTTACGGTATCGGAAGAGGGTGTACCGGATACCGGCAGTATCACCTCCATAAAAACTACTTCATGAATTATTTCATCAAGAGCAGAGACGTTAACAAAATAATAAACAAAATAACTTTTAAATATATTGGCCAGCACTATCGCTAGGCAAACAAGCAGTATCTTCCGTATTATAACACGGGCACCCTTGAGATAACCCTCCACGCCACCCCACAAACAAATGCTTACTACCGCCAGATCGATCCAGTTCATCCCATCCCCCGCCATCCATTTAAAAAGAAAGGATACTAGAGGATATTCGGCTGATATAAAAAAATACCGGGCGAGAGGCGGCGTCTCACCCAGAAGCTGGCGATCCATATTCCAGTATTATGCCCCCGTCAACAGAACTTACCCTCCCGCCCCGCGGCAGCCCGCCGCAATCAGCCTGTTGTTTGGGCTGTCGCGCCTTCTGTGCGGCCAATTTAGGTCCAACCAAAACATAATTGTTTCACGTGAAACAATTAATAAAGATTCTGTTCCTTGCCAATAATCAATCCCGCCAGTCGGTGAAGATCTTCATGGCCGTAAAACTCGATGGAGATCATCCCCTTTTTTGAGCCTTCGCTTATTTTAACCCTGGTTCCCAGATGCCTCTGCAGCCCCTCTCTCAGGTCTTTGACAAAGAGAGCCTCCCCGGCATAAGGCCTGCTTTTCTTTTTTGTTTTTAGGGCCGCCACCTTTTTTTCAACCTGCCGGACGTTGGTCTTGTTCCGGATTATTTCCCTGGCCATCCCGCTGACTTTCTGTTCGTCCTTGATGCCCAATAGCGCCCGTGCCTGCCCGGCACTTAAATTGCCGGCAGCCAGTTCCTTCTGGACGTCGGGAGGCAGAGACAGCAATCGCAGCGTATTGGCGATGGCAGATCTGCTCTTGCCCAATGTCTTGGCCATCTTCTCCTGTGTAAATCCGAACTCTTCCATCAAGCATTGGTATGCTTTAGCCTCATCAATGGGGTTAAGATCATCCCTCTGCAGGTTTTCCACCAAGGCCAATTTAATCTTGTTCTCGGGATCGACCTCTTTTATCAGACAAGGTATCTTGTCCAATCCGATTATTTGGGCCGCACGCAACCTTCTTTCTCCGGCCACCAGAACATAGCCGTCCGGTTCGGAAGAAACGATAAGCGGCTGAATGATGCCATGCTCTGCTATAGAGTTGGCCAGTTCCTTCAACTTCTCCTCATCAAACGTTGTTCTGGGCTGATAGGGGTTTGCTTTGATTTTGCTGATGGGAACATCCTTAATCGATACTTCATGCTCCTCTTTAATAATTCCCGGTATCAATGCCTCCAGGCCTCTGCCTAGCCTTCTTTTTGTGCTCATTTATTCATCACCTCCCGTGCCAGTCCAAGATAAACTTCGCTGCCCTTGCTCCGCGGATCATATTCAATAATAGGCTTGCCATAACTTGGCGCCTCGCTGAGTCTTACATTACGAGGAATAATGTTGTTATAAACCATTTCATTAAAATAATTCTTGACCTCACCGGCTACCTGGGCCGAGAGGTTCGTGCGCGCATCATACATCGTCAGAACCACGCCTTCAATGTGCAAATTCGGGTTAAGGTGTTTTTTAACCAGATTAATGGTATTCATCAGCTGCCCCAACCCTTCGAGAGCATAGTATTCACACTGTATGGGGATAATCACGCTGCCCGCAGCGGTTAAAGCATTCAGGGTCAGTAACCCCAGGGAGGGAGGGCAATCGATGATGATTATGGAGTGTTTGTTCTCCACTGCTCTCAATGCTTCCTTGAGCTTTATTTCGCGTGAAATGGATAAAACAAGTTCCACCTCCGCTCCGGCCAGCTGTATCGATGCCGGCACGGCCTTGAGCCGATCGAATTTAGTATCGACTATTGCTCTTTCAATAGGTATCTCATTGATCAGAACATCATAGATACAACTCTTTATCTCGTTCCGTTCAACGCCCAGTCCGCTGGTTGCGTTTCCCTGTGGATCGATATCTACCAGCAGCACTTCCTGCCCTAAATATGCCAGCGATGCACTTAAATTTACGGCGGTGGTAGTCTTTCCCACCCCGCCCTTCTGATTGGCAACCGCAATAACCCGACTCATATTATCCTCCTTATAAACCATAACCCTAGCCACTCCGACTCTTTCATAAAAAAACAACCGCCGTATCACCCGGCTTTTAAAAGGTCTGCCTCGGGCTGTCCATTATTTATATTTTAATTTGTTTAGCTTGTTCTTTTTCTGTTTTTTGGGTAGCTTGATTATTATCTCGTAGTATTCTCCCAGGTCATTTTCAATTACTTCGGGGTTTAATCCGGATTTTCTGATAATATATATGGCCTGACGGATCGTATTTAGAAATATGCGCAGATCCGTGACTACCGCTTTATGGTAATTTCCATCGTTCCGGTCAACTTGTTTTTTTAGCATCTCTTCGATTCTGGTTTCAGTCTGCTTTACATTCAGATCTTTCTTCAATATTTCTTCGACCATTTTTTCCTGCTCTTCCTTGGTAGGAAGTTTCAACAATGCTCTGGCATGACGCTCGGTCAATTCTTCCTTGACGAGAAGGCTCTTAACCTTATCCGGTAATTTCAACAACCTTAACTTGTTGGCGACGGTGGATTGGCTTTTTCCAAGCCTCTGCGCCAATGCCTCCTGTGTAAACCCAAAATCATTGATTAGTCGGGCATAACCTTCGGCTTCCTCAATGAAGTTAAGATTTTCTCTCTGTAAATTCTCAATAAGAGCGATCGTGGCCACTGCATTGTCGGAAAGCTCCTTAACTACAGCCGAGATCTTCCTCATGCCCAGGCTCTTGCAGGCCAGATATCGCCTCTCTCCCACCACTATCTGATATCCGCCTCCTCCACGCTTGTTCCGCACGATGATCGGTTGAAGCAACCCGTAAGTTTGGATGGAACGGGCAAGCTCATTAATTTTTTCTTCATCAAAATTTAGGCGCGGTTGATAGGGGTTGGGTTCTATTTTATCTATTTCTACAAAAACGATCTTTTCTTTTTCGGCGATTCCTTCCATCCAGGAAATAAACTTACCTCCTTCTCTCACAAAACTCACCACCCTTGCAAATATTATCCTTTTGTCAAATTATTCGACAAAGGTTATTTCATCCCTGCTAATAAAGATTTATTTTAAGGATAATTTAAGGCTTGATCTTTCGACGCGGGTATCTGGAAGAAGACCTTCTGATCTTTCTAAACAGGTATAAAGTGCGGCGACCGCCGGACGGCGGCTCATAAAAAATCTTGGCTTCCAGCTCTCCCCCCAGAAGTTCTAAAAGGGTGTCTGCATCCTGCAGCTCTCTCTCCCCTTTTGGCCCCTTGTAGGCGATCATCACCCCGCCGACTCTTACGAGCGGCAACCCCATCTCCAGCAAGCTCGGCATCGGGGCCACCGCCCGGCTGCAAACATATTGGAACCTCTCACGGTATTCCTGTCGCCGGCCATATTCCTCCGCCCGCCCACAGAGACAATCTGTATTCTTCAAGCCTATCTCATGAACAAGATACTTTAAAAAATTGATTTTACGCCGGGCCGAATCTAGCAGATAAAGAGAAAGTTGCGGTGAAAATATTTTCAGGGGAATACCGGGAAACCCCGCCCCGGTGCCCATATCCAGCAGTTCGCCT
>JBASYW010000293.1:0-11047 GCA_049277715.1 Dethiobacteria bacterium
TTCCGGAGCTCCTTCATCACCCGGGAGGGAAACTTCTCTTTATCGGCCAGCTTCATCTTTGCGGTCCGGATAACGGAGACCACTTCACCCTCGCGGTTCCTTCCGGATCTCCCGGCCGAGATTTTTACAGAAACACGATCGCCTTCGGCCGCCTTCCCGATTTTATCCGCGGGTATAAAGATATCCTGCTCCTTCCCGGAATCCGGAACCATGAATGCATAGCCCCGGCGTGTGCTCTGAAAGGTGCCGGTCAGGATATCCTTGTTTTTTCCCGGGGAGCTTCTGGAACGAAGGCCCCGTTTTGCCCCGGGCCTTCCTCTAAGCTTCTTTTTTGGCACTCTTCTTTTTATTTTCAATCCACCACCATTCTCGTCATTAACAAAAAGGAGCAGGAACCTTCACCTGCTCCGCCTTAAAATTTCTGTTATACCCAAGTTATCTTGATATATTTTAAAGTTTCAGGCGAACACCTTTTTTATTTTAAAATCGTCAACACGATGGCTAAAACCATAAAGGCTGCCGCGAGCCCTGTGGTTATACGGCTGAATAGATCGTCCAAACCTTTTTTCTTGCCAAAAAGAGTTTGTGCCCCGCCACCTATCGCCCCCGATATTCCCGCACTTCTTCCCGATTGCAGGAGCACGGACACAATCAGCGCTACACTGATCAATACATGTATAACAGTAAGGGCTATACGCATAACACTTATCCTCCCCACAAATTACATCTTCTTAAGCCAACGAATGATATTCTAACACAGGAATACTTTTTTAACAACAGACCTTTGCATTTTGATCGTGCCAAGATACTGTAGGTTTAAAAAAGAACCCGTTATAGTTTGGCCTGAACGAAACGTTGCCTAAAATGATTCGCCTCACTCGGAATGAGCAAAAATAGTTGTTGTTATCAGAGGGAGCGACCAGCGGAAGCGACCGAAGGATCTTACCCACTACAGTACCGTTATCATCATGTGGAATGGAATAACCCCGGCCCACGTTCTCTTGCTGGTCGCCTACCTCTACGTTTTATCCCAAATATCCCTGCAATAACTTTACACCAACTCGCATTTTTATCAGAAAGTAAAGAGGGTCTGTCGCCCGGCATAACTGCCACCCACTCCGAGTTCTTCAGAGATACGCAACAACTGGTTATATTTTGCCGTCCGGTCAACCCGGCTCGGCGCACCGGTTTTGATCTGCCCCGCGGCGGTGGCGACAGCAAGATCGGCGATAAAGGAATCCTCCGTCTCTCCGGAACGGTGAGAGATCACATACGAATATCCTGCTCTCTGAGCAATCCTGATCGCCTCCATCGTCTCCGTTACCGTGCCGATCTGGTTCAGCTTGATCAGGATCGAATTGGCCACCCCTTCTTCGATCCCCCTGGTTAGCCGCCCCGGGTTCGTTACAAAGAGGTCGTCCCCTACCAGCTGGATCTTTTTGCCCAGAGCCGCGGTCAGGCCGCTCCACCCCTCCCAGTCTTCTTCCGCCAGGCCGTCTTCGATACTGCATATCGGATATTTTTCTACCAGATTTACCAGATAATCGATCATCTCATTTACTTCCCGGGCCTTACCTTCAAGGTGGTACTTGCCATCACGGTACAGCTCATTGGCGGCAACATCCATCGCCAGAAAAATATCCTCGCCGGGCTGGTAACCAGCCCCCTCAATCGCCTCGATGATAACTTCAAGTGCCGCATGGTTGGATTCAAGGTTGGGAGCAAAGCCGCCCTCATCGCCAACCCCTGTATTGAGGCCTTTCTTCTGCAGCACTTTTTTAAGAACATGGAAGGTTTCCACTCCCATCTGCATGGCCTCTTCAAAATTTTTCCCACCTACGGGCATGATCATAAACTCCTGTATATCGACGTTGTTATCCGCATGTTCCCCCCCGTTGATAATATTCATCATCGGGGTCGGAAGAAGATTAGCCCCCAGCCCGCCCAGATAACGGTAAAGAGGGATTCCCAGTGCCAGGGAGGCCGCCCGGGAGATCGCCATCGAGACCCCTAGAATAGAGTTTGCGCCCAGGTGGCTTTTATCCGGAGTCCCATCTAAATGAATGAGGTAACGGTCAATGGCTTCCTGTTCCAGGCAGTTGCGGCCCACCAAAAAAGGAGCAATCTTCTCCCTGATCTTCCTGACCGCCTCTGATACCCCTTTTCCCAGATAACGGTCGGGGTCCTTATCACGAAGTTCCAGAGCCTCAAACGCACCGGTAGAGGCCCCCGAAGGGACCGCCGCGCGCCCCCTTACCCCCTCCGACAGGATAACATCGACTTCAACCGTAGGGTTACCGCGCGAATCTATAATTTCTCTGGCCTTGATCTCTCTGATTTCAGTATGGTGCATTATTGTATTACCTCCTATGATTAATTGTTTCTTTTATGGAACCCGTGCACTACGTCCCTTGCTTGCCCATGGGCATGGGTGGAATCTTTCCTGTACAGCAGACTTCTCCCCGTCATCTCCTCCGGCGGCTGCACCCCCATCAGCTCCAGCACCGTAGGGGCAATATCCGCCAGAATACCGCCGCTGCGAAGATTATATGTAGGATGTTCATCTAACAAAATAAACGGAACTTCGCTGGTGGTATGCGCCGTAACCGGTTTTCCCGTGGCCGGATCCCGGACCAGATCTGCATTGCCGTGATCAGCGGTTACGAGCATCCGGAAACCGCTCTTCAGCGCCTGTTCGGCGATCAGACCGACCCCCCGATCCACAGCTTCCACGGCCTTGATCGTAGCCTCCATATTACCGGTATGCCCGACCATATCCGCATTGGCAAAATTTATAACAAAAAAAGAGTGCTTCCGCCGTGTTATCTCCAGGCAGGCTTTCCCGGCCACCTGATGAGCACTCATCTCCGGCTGCAGATCGTAGGTCGCTACAGCCGGTGAGGGAACCAGAAAGCGATCCTCACCCGGAAAAGGCTTTTCGCGTCCGCCGTTGAAGAAGAAGGTTACATGGGCATACTTTTCCGTCTCCGCCAGACGATACTGGTTGTATCCGTTCTTGGAAAGCCATTCCCCCAACGTATTATGCAGATATTCCGGAGGAAAAACAATGGGGCAGTCAAAACGTTTATCGTATTCGGTCAGAGTAACCACCAGAGGAAATACCGGTGTTACCCCCCGATCAAACGTTTCGAGTTCCTCCTCCAGAAAGGCTCTGGTAATCTGGCGGACACGATCCGGCCGAAAATTGAAAATCAGAACGGAATCTTCGGAGGAGATCGTGATGGGGCTGCCTCCGGGCGGAACAATCGATATCGGAGTCACAAACTCATCGGTCTCTCCCCGGCGGTATGCTTCGGCCAGAGCCGCGGCGGGATCCCCGGCGATATCCCCTCGCCCGTAAACATAGACATCATAAGCTTTTCTGATCCGTTCCCAGCGGTTATCCCGATCCATCGTATAGTAGCGACCCGCAATGCTAACAATCCGCCCAACCTCATTTGCCCGGCAGAAGTCGTTCAGCTCCTTGATGTACTTCAAGGCATTGGCCGGCGGAACATCCCTTCCGTCAAGAATGGCATGCACAAAAACATTGCGGCTCAGTCCAAAACGCTTGGCGGCCATCAACAAGGCAAACAATTGATCGATATGACTGTGGACCCCCCCATCAGAAAGGAGGCCCATCAGATGGAGCGATGAACGTTTTTTGCTCACCGTCTCCATCGTCTGCCTGATCACCTTGTTTTCATAGAAAGCACCGGATTCGATACTCCTGTTGATGCGGGTCAGATCCTGATAAACGATCCGACCGGCCCCGATATTCAAGTGTCCTACCTCCGAATTGCCCATCTGCCCCGCAGGCAGCCCCACCGCTTCTCCGGCGGCTCCCAGCATGGTAAAAGGACAAGATTCCCTAAGCTTGCGCAAATTGGGGGTTGTGGCTCTGGCAATCGCATTTCCTTTCTCGTCTGCACGACATCCCCATCCATCCATAATGACCAGTATTACAGGCCTGTTGGCAGGATCCAATCACTAAACCTCCCGATAAACACGGGCAGAGTTTGCCGCCCTGATCAGCCCGGCAAAAGTATCGGCCTGAAGACTGGCACCACCTACGAGTGTTCCATCAATCCCCGGAATGGTTACAAAATCACCGATATTGTCTTTGTTGACGCTGCCCCCGTATAGAATCTTGACTTTTGACCTATCCTCAAAAATACGGTCAATCTCTTCAAGAATACAGTTGGCTGCCGCGGCGGCATCTTCCTGCGAGGCGGCAATCCCCGTCCCGATAGCCCATACCGGTTCGTAGGCAATTACCAGATTTTTTATTTTTTCCGGGTCAATCCCCTCCAGGCCTTCTCTAAGCTGGTTGAGAATGACCTTCTCCATCTGCCCCGATTGATGATCTTCGGCCTTCTCCCCGATACAGAAAATGGGGATCAGATTATATTCAAGCGCTGTATTTATCTTCTTGTTAATCTGCTCATTGGTCTCCCCAAAAATCCACCGGCGCTCGGAATGGCCGATAATAACATAACGTACCCCAAATTCTTTCAGCATCAGCGGGGATATCTCTCCGGTAAACGCCCCCTCACTTTCCCACATGATGTTCTGGGCTCCCAGATGAAAAGCGGTCTTGAAGAGCGCCTCCCCGGCGGCAGATAAGGCCGTAAATGGCGGGCAGATAATCACCTGGCTTCCGGATAATTCTCCCTGCCAGACCTTGAATTTTTCTACATATTCCTTCGTCTCCTGATTGGTCTTGTACATCTTCCAGTTTGCAGCAATAATCAAATTCATTACCTAAACCTCCTACAGTTTATTATTTGGTCTGATCATTCAACGCCGCTATCCCCGGCAGTTCTTTTCCTTCCAAAAATTCGAGAGTAGCCCCCCCTCCAGTGGACACGTAGTCGGCTTCCGTGGAGATACCAAACTTTTCAAACGCGGCTGCGGTATCTCCTCCACCGACCAGTACATAAGCATCGCTCTCCACCGCCGCCCTGGCTACCGCCTCCGTACCGCGGTCGAAAGGACTCAACTCAAAGACACCCATAGGGCCGTTCCATACTACCATCCCGGATTTGGCAATAATTTCGCTGAAATTTACAACCGTGCTGGGACCGATATCGACGGCCTTCCATCCACCGGCCACAGAGTCCGCGGTTACGGTCCGAAATGGAGCCCCTGCGGCCAGATCTTCAACGATAACAAGATCATCGGGCAGATAAACCCGTTTATCTTCCGCTTTTATTTTCTTTAACAGTTTTTTGGCACTGTCGAGCTTGCCCTCTTCATAAAATGAGGCGGCCATATCATACCCTTTGGCTTTCAAAAATGTATTGGCCATCCCCCCGCCGATAAGAATATAATCGGCCAACTCCAGGAATTTATTGATAACCCCGATCTTGTCAGAGACCTTGGCTCCACCAAAAACGGCGGTTAAAGGCCTTTCCGGATTATCGAGGCATCTCTGCAGAGTGGATATCTCTTTCTCCATAAGCAGGCCGGCCACCGCCGGGAGGAATCTGGTGACCCCTTCCGTGGAAGCATGGGCACGATGTGCCGTCCCGAATGCATCGTTTACAAATATCTCCGCCAATTTGGCCATCTTTTCGGCCAAAACCAGGTCGTTCTGCTCCTCGCCGGGCTCAAAGCGCACATTCTCAAGCAGCAGGATCTCCCCTTCATTCAGGGCCAGAGCGCATTCCTCCGCCTCCGGACCCACCGTAAAATCAATCTTCCTGATCTCCACTCCCAGAAGCTCTCCCAGGCATCCGGCTACCGGGTCCATCCTCAGCTCATCAACAACTTTACCTCCCGGCCTTCCGAGATGTGATACCAGAATAACCTTTGCTCCCCTTTCCAGAAGAAAACGGATGGTCGGCAGAGATGCACGGATCCGCGCATCATCGGCTACCGTTCCCCCGTCCAGAGGAACATTGTAGTCTACCCTTACGAGCACCCTTTTTTGTTCAGTGGAGATGTCTCTTAACGTCAGCTTTTTCACCGTATCACCTCTTTGAAATATCTACTCAGTTGTTTTTTATTCGATTATCAATAATCAAATCCCTTTTACTATCCATGCCTGTAATAAAGTTTAATTAATCAGTTTTTTATCTAAAAGACCGTTTTATAGCTTTCCCGATATGGGAAAAGCTTATCTCCTCATTTTCGATACATTCTCGGCTATCCTGTTTATCCTGTTGAGACGATAACTCATCCCCGACTTGCTTAGCGGAGGACTCATCATCCCCCCCAGTTCCTTGAGAGAAGCCTCCGGATATTCGATTCTCAAAAAAGCGGCGGCCTTCAACCCGGGAGATAATCTGTCCAGCCCTACGGTCCGTGCAATGGTCTCGATGGCCCGGATCTGCTTGCAGGAAGCCGTTACGGTCTTATCTAGGTTGGCCGTCTCGCAGTTTACAAGGCGATTGGTCTGGTTTCGCAAACTCTTGAAGACACGTTGTCCCTCCATCTGCATCAAGGTGGAGTAGGCCTTGATAATTCTTAAAAAGTCCAGAATTGATTCTGCATTTTTCAGATAGACATAATACCCCTTTTCCCGATCACGCAGCGAGGCGGTTACCCCGAATTCCTGCATCAATCGGAGCATCTCCCGGGCATAAATCTCGTATTCGGAAAATATTTCGAGATGGTAATCGGCCTGTGGCGAATTTATCGACCCCCCGGCCATGAAAGCTCCCCGCAGGTAACTTCCCCGGCAACAGTTGTTCTTTACCAGCTCCGGATTTACATGGGGCATCCCCAGCCAGCTGCCCCGTTTCTTTGCCCCCGGATATGAAAACAACTTCTCCAGAACAGCCTCATCAAAGATCCTGATTATAAAATATGAGTCCGCGCATTTTCTCCTTTCACAGCGCACCACCCCGGGGGTCACCAGAACCGTTTCCTTGATAGCTTTAAAAACATACCTGGTCAGGGCGTTGCTATCCAGCCGTATATTCAATACCGGCTTCCGGCCGTTGAGGGTAATATAACCGCGCAGATGGATTATCGCCCCCAATTCTGCACGTCGGCAGCATAAATTGGGAGGGATTGAACGGGTCAGTTCATTTTTTACCTTCTGAGAGAAAGTCGTTGCCTTCCGGGCCATCAGAACCATCCCCTTTATTTATCAATATCCCGATGCTCGATCGCCAGGGAGTAACCTTCCTGTTGCAGAACGCGGAAAAGTTCATTGGCGATAGTGACCGAGCGATGCCGGCCCCCGGTACAGCCAATCCCGATAATCAGATGGCTCTTCCCTTCGCTGATATAATGGGGTATCAGGAACGTTAACATCTCCTCTAGCTTCTGAAAGAATATCTTGGTAACCGGCCATTTACATACATAATCTTTAACCACCGTATCATTACCGGTCAACGGTTTAAGATGCTCGACATAATGGGGATTGGGCAAAAAGCGCACATCGAAAACCAGATCACAATCCGAAGGTATTGAGTGCTTGTATCCAAAAGATATAAGCGTCACCTGCAGGCTTTTCTCCCGCCGATTTGCAGCATAAAGTGAGATGATCTTGTCACGGAGCTCATTGGGAGACAGGAATGAGGTATCGATGATATTGGTGGCCTTGCCTCTTATCTCACTCAGTATCTTGATCTCTTTATCTATTGATTCCAGGATGGTGCTCTCCTTTAAAGGATGACGTCGTCGCGTCTCCTTGTATCTGCGCACCAGCACGCTCTTGGAGGATTCAAGAAATAATATCTCGTACCGGAAACCGTCTGCTTCCAGCTCGGCAAGGCTTTCAAAGAGCTGGGTAAAAAAATCACGGCCGCGGATATCACAGACGAGGGCCACCCGGTTCACCTTCCCCTCCGATTGGAGGCACATCTCCGCAAATTTGGGAATTAAAACCGGCGGGAGGTTATCTACGCAGAAGTAACCCAGATCCTCGAAACAATCCATCGCCCGGCTTTTCCCGGCCCCGGAGAGGCCGGTAATAAGAACGAATTGTATATCATTCATCTTCCTTTTGACCCCCTTTATCTGTATCGATTGGATGCATCAGCTCGCCCGGAAGAACCCTCCGGAGATCTCCCCTGCGGCTCCGACATCCTTTTATCCAGGCCTGCCTGGCCCCGTCATATACACCGGCATTAAAGATGCGTTCTTCCTCGATTCCCAGCAGCCGGGCGGCCCGGACGGCATCACCCATTTCTCCGACAGCAGACGGGTGGTGAGCATCGCTGTTAATTGCAAATAGCGCCCCGTTTTCCGCCGCCTCTTTCAGCTGTTTCCCGTACTGCAAAACATGGTTGTTGTTTAATTCCAGAAGGGTCCCTCTCTCCCGGCAAACACCGGCCAGCACCGGCAAGTCCAGAGTAAAAAATAAACCAGGATGAGATACCAGATCTACAGGATAACGCCGGATGGCATTTATCAGCGCCTGGGTATTAACCCCTTTGGAAATATCCGGCGGCAAAATTTTAAGCCGCGCCAGCGTATTAAAAAATGAAAGATAGAGGCCGGACCTGAACCCGCGGGAAAAAACCCAGGGATGTAATCCCACGATCAGGAAATCGAGTTCCCTGACCATAGCAGAGGTAATATCCAGCGTGCCGTCGATACCGATAATATTGGCTTCCACGCCCAGCAACAACTCAATCTGTGGATACAACGCCGCACATCTGCTCAGTTCCTCACGAAGGTGAGAAATCTTCCTCGCAAACGGCACCCCGATCCACAGAACCCCCGGGCCGTGATCGGTAATGGCAAGAACTTTCAGCCCTTTTTGAGCCGCCGCCCTTACATTATCCTCGATCCATCCCCGGCCATGGCTATAACGGGTATGGGTATGGAAATCCGCCCATATTTTCATTCTTATACTGTTCACGCCTCATCGGAAGGTTGTCCAAAAGATCGTTTTGTACTACTGATCTTTCAAACGATGACGCCTTTCAACATAATCGATAACCCTGCATACATCTGCATTGATAATCTGTTCCGGAGGCACCCCGGCATCCTTCAACAGCTCCCGGGCCCGGTTCAGATTGCCGACATCTTCGGAAAAATGAGCATCGCTGTTGGCGGCCACCAGACCGCCCCGTTCTTTTACCAGGGTCGCGATCCGCAGGCAATTTTCCCGGCTTCCGGAACGCACCGCAAAAGAATTATTATTGATCTCAATTAGCTTCTGCTGTTCTTCCGCTTTTAAAACCATCTTTTCGGCATCGATAATAAACTCAGGATTTCCCGGGTGCACTATCCCGTCTACCAGAGGATTTTCCAGCGCTTTCACCAGAGCCCTCGTATTTTCATCACGATTGCCGGGCCGGATACAAGGTTGATGCAGACCCGCCCAGACCAGATCCAGCTGCCGGAGATAAGAAGGAGGCAGATCCAGCTCTCCATCATAATTTATAATGTTGGCCTCCACGCCGGAAAGAACCCGGACCCCGTCAATATATCGCGGCAATGCTCGCAAATTCCCGAAATAATAGCGGTGAGTCCCCCCCGGCATAGCCGGGCCGTGATCGGTAATCGCCACCAGCTGCAACCCTTTTTGGGCCGCCGCAGCACATATCTCGCTTACACTGCTGTAAGCATGGCCGCTGGCTACCGTATGAATGTGCAGGTCCGCACATAATTCTATTTCTTTCAATAATCTATCTCCTCCCAACCGTAACACCGGGCTTCAATCGGTTAAATAACGTATTTCTCTATCGCTTCCGCCACCCCGTCTTCAAAGTTGGATTTTGTGACCAGATCGGCTATCTCCTTGATCTCGGGAAATGCATTATCAACCACAATGCCCAGTCCGGCATACTGGAGCATATCTATATCATTAAAACTGTTACCGAAGGCCACGATCTCTTCGGCTTTGATCCCCATCTCCCCGGCCAGAAACTTCAAGGCCTGTCCTTTGGTTGCCTGAGGATGGGTGATCTCCAAAAAATAACGGAGCGACTTGGTAACCACCAGGCGGTGATCATAGTTTTCATGCAGATAGGACTCCATCTGTTCCAGATTGCCGTCAAAATCGATGATCGTTAGCTTCGTCGGGCTCACCCCGGTTTTCTTTAAAAATTTATGGAGGCTGCCTACCGATTTTACATCCACGGCGGCGATCTTCTGGTACAGGCGTGAAAAATTGTTCTCCTCCTTGATATGAACCCGGTCATCCGTATAAAGATTGATATGATAACCAAACTCCTCCGCCGCCTCCACGATCGGCAGGGCCATCTCGTAATCAACCGGATAATGGTACAGTTCCTCCCCGGTATCGACCGTCCGGACCATCGCTCCGTGGTAAACGATCACCGGCATATCGATCGCCAGCTGGCGTATATAAGGCAGACTTGATCTAAACATCCTTCCCGTAGCTATCGTCGCCTTGATCCCTTTATCCCGCGCTTTTTTTATCGCGGCCAGATTCCTCTCCGATATTTTGAAATCCTGACCCAGAAGAGTCTCATCCAGATCCATAACTATAAGCCGATAAGCCATCCCCCAACCTCCAGTTTAATTCATGATTCAATTAATTATATCATATCGCTTTACTGCCGATGCAGAAAATCGTAGATGGCCAGGGAGAGTTCCTTGCCGATACCCTCGACCCGGCGGATCTCTTCCGGAGAAGCTCTCAACAAGGCATCCATCCCGCCGAAATGAAGAAGAAGCGCCGCCTTCCGCTTTTTGCCGATGCCCGGGATCCGGTCCAGAGATGACAGCAGAGCCTCCTTCCCGCGAATCCGACGGTGGTAAGCCAGTGCAAAACGATGGGCCTCATCTCTGATTCTTCGGAGCAGGTTCAATGCAGGACTGTGGCGCGGAAGATGCAGCGGCTCCTTCTCTCCCGGAAGATAGATCTCTTCGCGTTTCTCGGCCAAGGCCACGGCAGAGACATCGCCCCTCTCTTTTTCCCGTAAAACCTCCATCAAAACATTCAACTGGGCGGCTCCCCCGTCCACCATGATCAGATCCGGCCGCGGCATCTCCGTATGTTCCATCCTGCGCCGCAGCACCTCCCCCATGGCCCGATAATCATCACCCCCGAACTCACCGCGCAACCGGAAGCGGCGGTAACCGTTTTTAAACGGTATCCCCTCCTGAAACACAA
>JBASYW010000294.1:0-4162 GCA_049277715.1 Dethiobacteria bacterium
GATGAAGAGTTGTTGTTCCAGCAGATATGTGCCCGCAATCTGGAAGGGATAGTGGCCAAAGATATTCACAGCCCTTACCTGATCGGCCGGAAATCTCCCTACTGGCAGAAGATCAAACCCCGCCGCAGACAGCTTTCCGTGGTGGGGGGACTGGCCCTGAAGGGGGGGCGGGTGAGTTCTCTGCTTCTGGGAGCCTATCATGATGGGAATCTCTATTATATCGGTCGGGCCGGAGCGGGGCTAACCGCGGCGGAGGCCAGAGAATTATACAGGGCCGGGGAGATGCTCGGTGTTCCCGCTCCTTGCTTTGTAAACCCTCCCCGTCTTGGAGAGGTCATCTGGCTTGAACCGTCGTTAACGGCCGAGATAGAATTCATGGAGTGGACGGAGAACCTGATGATGAGGGCGCCGGTAGTGGCCAGTTTTTCATCGTCCAGACCCGAAGAAGCCACTTTTTAAAAAAATTCAAGGTTCCGGAAGGAGGGGGCAAAGATTCCATCGCAATTAAAAGCAGGGGAACATTCGGTCAGGATCAGCAACCTCGAGAGGGTACTCTGGCCTGAATCGGGGCTTACCAAGTATGATCTGATCTCCTACCTGATCTCAGTTGCTCCGTTCCTTCTTCCTCACCTGCAGAACCGTCCTCTGGTCTTGCGGCGTTTCCCCAAAGGTATCGAAGGAGCCGGCTTTTATCAGAAGAATTGCCCTCAGGGGGCACCCCCCTGGATTGAAACGTTTCAAGTTCTGCAACGTGATGATAAGATTACCAATTATATTATTGCCGCCAACGTGGAGACGCTGATCTGGATCGGCAACCAGGCGGCGATAGAGTTTCATCCCTGGTTATCGCAGCAGGGTACCCCGGATAACCCCGATTTTGCCGTATTCGATCTCGACCCCATGGAGAAGTCCACTTTTGATGATGTTCTGGAGATTGCCCGGGCGCTGCACGAATGTCTGGCCGGCCTTCATATCCGGGGATATCCCAAAACTTCGGGTGCCACGGGAATACAGGTATTTGTTCCTGTATATCCACTCTATTCTTACGAGGAGACCCGAGAATTTGTTATGGGCGTTTGTAAACAGGTAAACAGAGCGTACCCGCGGAAAACAACCCTCGAACGGAAAATCGAGAGGCGTGGGGGCAAGATCTATCTAGATTATCTGCAGAATGTATGGGGCAAAACCCTGGTATCTCCATATAGCCCCCGCCCCCTCCCCGGAGCTCCCATATCCATGCCCCTGACCTGGGATGAAATCAGGAAAGGCGGGTTTGTCCCCGGTGATTTTACGCTCCGCGACAGCCTGAACACCATCAAAGAGAAAGCCGATTACTACGCGGCGGTATTGACCGACAAACAATTTTTGCCTCAGATCTCCTGATTATCCGGAGCCTGACCCCCATTTAAAAATAGAAGCGGAAAGTAATGATTTCTCCATCTCCGCATCTCCGGTTGATACACTCATATATATTAATATAATTCATTTTCACGGGCACCTGTGATATAATCTATATTAATTATTTTATGGGGAGGGCAGCAGATGAATCCTGAATTGAGCATTTTTGAGATAGCACTCAGGCTATTTCTTGCTGTTCTTCTGGGCGGTCTGATTGGTTTTGAAAGGGAAATAAGCAACCGGCCGGCGGGTTTCCGGACGCACATCCTTGTCTGTGTGGGTTCGGCGCTGATTATGATGGTCTCGGCTTACGGTTTCTTCAGCGCTGAATTCGAGAACATATATTTTCGGGGAGATCCCGGGAGGATAGCGGCCGGCGTGGTTACCGGCATCGGTTTTTTAGGGGCGGGGACGATCATTCAACATCGCGGCAATATCAAGGGGTTGACGACCGCGGCCGGGATATGGGTGGTCTCGGGGATCGGCCTGGCTGTGGGTATCGGTTACTGGAAGCCGGCGATTGTGGCCACCATCTTTGTTCTTCTGAGTCTTTTTGTGCTCAACAAAGTTGATAACGTCTATCTTTCGCGACGCAAATACAAGAATCTATCCATCAAAGCTATTGATCAGATCAGCCTGATCAGCCAAATTAGCGGTGTTCTCGGTGAATATCATATGAACATCAAGAAAATCAATATTTCGCAAGCCGATTTTATCGAGACATATAAATCGGAAGTCATCATGATCGATTTTACCGTTGAAGCTCCTGCTTACATCGATTATCAGGAGTTTTACCGCCGCCTGGTGGCTATAAACGGTGTTCTGGAGATATCCTGGCAGGGCGAGGACGTATTTGTCTCCTCTTCCTCTTCCTCTTCATCATCTTCTTCCTCACTTTTCAGATAGAAAGGCTGCTTCGGAAAGATAATCTGATTCTGCAATTAATCCAGCTTCTATTCCTGAATTGTTCTTTTTTATCTATAGGTTGAAAAGAAGAGATATTGCAAGAAAAATAAAGGGATAGGGATCTTAAAGCCTCCAATATGCAGTTATGGTCAGCATAATACCTCAACAAGTCTTTAGAAAAACTTGCGTAAACAGAGGCGGTCCGGGGTATAATAAGAGTAAAGGTCAGTAAAGGTCAAACAAGGGAGCGGGGTTTTAGAATAGTATGTTTACCATAGCGGATTATATCGAAGACTATATAAAAAAACTTCTTTCCCTCAGTATGCGCGAATGGGTTGTTATCCAGAGGGGAGAGTTGGCGGGTAAATTCAATTGTGTTCCTTCGCAGATAAATTATGTACTATCAACGAGGTTTACCCCCGAGCGGGGGTATCTGGTGGAGAGCAGAAGGGGAGGGCGGGGGTACATCAGGATCATGAGAGTAAAACCTCTTTCCCAGGGCTGGGACCGTTATTTTGAAAAGGAAGGTCTCGACCCCCGTCAGGCTGTTGATCTGCTGAAGCGGTTATATGATGAAAGATTTATCTCGCGCAGGGAGGCGGCCATAATTGAAAGGATGCTCAGGGATGAAGTTTTTAAAGGGTTGCCCATCAATGAACGGCAGAAGAACATACTGGTTAAAAGGCTTTTGGATAATATGATCATGGCTGTTTTGAAAGATAATCAATAACGAAGGAGGGATACCATGCTCTGTCAGGAATGCAATCAGCAGAAAGCAACGGTTTTTATTACCAAGATTGTCAACGGTCTCAAGACAGACCTGCATCTCTGTGAAAAATGTGCCCGTGCAAAAGGGGATCTGGATTTTTCTTTTGAACCGAAATTTACACTGAAAAATTTCTTTGCCAGTTTTCTGAGCGAACCATGGATGGCCAAGAAAGATAAGGAGGCGGTGCATCCGGCAAAAGTACAGTGTTCAAACTGTGCCTTGACCTTTGCTCAATTTAGCCAGATTGGGAGGTTCGGTTGCAGCAATTGCTACCTCTCCTTCGGGGATGAGAAGCTTCAGCCGCTGTTCCGCCGTATTCATGGCAGCATAGATCATGTAGGCAAAGTTCCCCGCCGCGTAGGAGGAACAACCAGAATCAAGCGGGAGATCGGTGATCTGAGATAACAACTGCAGCAGTTTATTCATCTGGAGGAGTACGAGAAAGCGGCTGCAATACGGGACAAGATAAGGGTTTTGGAAGATGCATTGCAAAAGAAGGAAGAGGGAGGTACCGCCCATGAAGAATGAGAAGACGCAATTTATCAGCCATTGGATGGAAGGTACCGGCCCTTATGCCGAAGTAACGATAAGTTCCAGGGTAAGGCTGGCCAGAAATATCAAAGATATCCCGTTTCCTTATCTGGCTTCCGATTCCCAGACGCTGAAGGTGCAGGATCTGGTTATAAACGCGGTCAAAGACCATGAAGGATTCAAAGATTTTCTGCCGGTCAAGATGGATGAGGTGAGCGCTCTGGTAAAACAGGTCATGGTTGAAAAACATCTTATCAGCCCCCTTTTGGCCAAAGAGTCGCATAACAGCGCCCTGTTTCTCCGCAAGGATGAGGCGGTGGGGGTAATGATCAATGAAGAGGATCATGTACGTATCCAGAGTGTTCTTCCCGGGCTTCAGCTGGAAAAGGCCTGGGAGGAGGCGGATTTATATGACAATATTCTTGAAGAGAAGCTGGAATACTCTTTTCATGAACGTTATGGGTATCTCTCTTCCTGCCCGACCAATGTGGGGACGGGATTGAGAGCGTCGGTTATGCTGCATCTGCCGGCCCTGATCATCACCAAACAGTTCAATCG
>JBASYW010000295.1:0-2504 GCA_049277715.1 Dethiobacteria bacterium
GCTGACGAAGAAGTCTCCTATGCACCGATTGAAATCACGATCACCGCCGATTCATTGGAGGATTGTATCTGTCTCATTTCCCGGGAGGAATTTCGGCGGGTGGAAATCCTGGAACCGGCATCACTCCAACTGAATGCAAAGGATATTGAGAAGCTATTTATCAAGTTCAGCCAATATATTAAGGCAGTACATGAGGAGTACCAGTAGCGGGAAGGTACTTAAATCAGGTATAAAAACCCCCCTTTAACGTAAAAATTAAGTGAGAGGTTAAAGGGGGTTTTTTTTATGGATAAATGGTTCAATGGATTTTCGCGCCGGGTGGAAAGTCATGTTTTTTATTTTACGATTATCTTTATTGTTTTATTGATCGTCATACAGGCGCTGATGATCAACGGAGATGTAAGACAGTATTTGAGCCGGGTCGATATGCTTGAAGGGGAACCGTACACGTATACCATCATCGGTGAGGATGATCATGATATGGAGAGGCTGTCCGGCAGTGAGCGGGCCCCGTCATCCATGGAGCTGACCCTGGAGGTATTGCCTCCTCAAACCCGCCTGAAGATCATGGTCAACGGAGAAGAGAAGGCCATATTATATGATAAACCGTTGGTAATAACTGTCGAGGCCGGCGACCTTATTGAAGTGGAGGGTGAACTGGACGGCGGCGGCCCGGCCAAGGTACGGGTTGTCGAATCGGCGGGTTTGAAACATCCGCAGGCCGGTGATGAGATAACCGTTTTTGGAGACAACGAATTGATTGGTTGGGCCATCCCTGACGATTTTGCTGCCATCGAGGAGTAAAAGCTCTTGTCAAAGCAAAGATAATGTTATATTATAATGCTGCCGTATGTTGTTTGGATTATGGTCATAGGTAGAGGTAAAGGATCTATTGAGTTGGTGAACTAAGAGAGTGGAACAGTTAATGGTCAGGGGAATCAGAGGGGCTATCACGGTTAGAGAAAATTGCAGCGCGGAGATTATTCAGGCGTCCCAAGAGCTTATTGAAGAGATGACGAGTACAAATGGAGTTCATGCAGAGGATATCGCCGTTGTATTATTTTCGTTAACCCCCGATTTAAACGATGTTTTTCCTGCCGAGGCGGCAAGAAAGGTCGGCTGGAAAGATGTACCTCTTTTTTGCTGCAAGGAGTTGGATGTCCCCGGAGCGTTAAAGAGATGCCTGAGAATTTTGATCCTGGTCAATACACGACTGAAACAGGATGAAATAAAGCATATTTATCTGCGTGAGGCAAAGATTCTGAGAGAAGATCTGTAAAGCACCTGAGCCTGTTGGGTTAAGGTGTCTTTTTATGTATGGAGGATATAAATATTTTTATGGGGAGGAGTTCATCTGTATATCGCCATTGACGGCCCTGCCGGTGCCGGAAAGAGTACGGTGGCCCGTGAACTGGCCAGAACGTTGAAGATTGGCTATCTGGATACGGGGGCTATGTACAGGGCCATTACGCTGAAGATTTTACAAACCGAAACATCTATTGAAGACCGGGATTCATTAAAAGATCTTCTGGAAAATACGGTTATCGATATCCGGGGAGAGGAAGACCGTTTGCGTATATTTCTCGATGGACAAGAGGTGACCGAGGCGATAAGAACTCCGGAGGTGAACGCTGTTGTTTCTCAGGTTTCCGCCTTATCCATCGTGCGCAAGTATCTGGTGAGACAACAACAGGACATTGCCCGCCGGTGGGAAGACGTGGTTATGGATGGAAGAGATATAGGGACCGCCGTGCTGCCCGAGGCCGAATATAAAATTTATCTGGATGCTTCTCCGGAAGAAAGGGTGCGGCGGCGCTGGAAAGAGTACCTGGAGAAGGGGCGTGACATCACTGCCGATGATGTAAGACGGGAGATAACACAGCGTGATACTATCGACAGCGGAAGGGAAGTTTCGCCGCTGAAGGTGGCTTCCGGAGCGATGGTGCTCGATACTACGAAGATGACGCTGCCCGAGGTTGTAAGCACTATAGCCGGTTACGTCCGAGGTGAAAAACAAATTGAAACGTAAAAAAAGACCGGAAGAGGGAGGAGCTTTTTACAAGTTGGCTCTGCTTCTCTTTTCCTTGTTATATCTTCTGGTTTACCGGATGAAAGTTTCCGGCCGGGAAAATATACCGGAGGACGGTCCGCTGGTTATCTGTTCCAATCATATTAATTGGTTTGACCCGACCCTTATCGCCTATGCGGTAGGTAAGAGAAGGCAAGTCTGTTTTATGGCCAAAGCGGAGCTTTTCAAAATTCCGATTTTCAATTGTCTGATCAGGATGCTGGGTGCTTTTCCGGTAAGGAGGAGGAAGGCTGACCGCCAGGCGATTCTGAAGGCGTTGTCCATCCTGGATCAGAATAAAGCGGTGGGCCTGTTTCCCGAGGGGACCAGAAGTAAGAACGGTCAACTGCAGAAGCCTTTTAATGGACCGGCTTTGATTATTCTGAAAAGCGGAGCTCCGGTTTTGCCCGTGGCCATTAAAGGTCCTTATCGGCTC
>JBASYW010000296.1:0-2293 GCA_049277715.1 Dethiobacteria bacterium
ACTGGTCTGAAGAGGTACCGGGGGCCGTTGCCCTGCTGCTCTATGACTGTCTCGCCGCTCCGGATGACGGTCATGGCACGTCGGAAGCCGGATATCGGGTCGAGGACCTGAATTATTTTTTCAAGGAGTTGGCCGCATCTCTCAAAGCGGAAGGTTACCGGGTGGTCGTTGCTTTTTCGGGATTTGGCACCAAAGAGGGCACGGGCAAGGATAAGAAAACAGAACCGAAGATCGGTCTTCCTGCCGGATGCGAGGGGTGGGGGGAGGCTATCGTTGACCATGCCGATACTTTTTGGGGGCAGATCGCCCTGGTGGATGTAATCCGCAAGGGGGCCGAAGGCCATTACGGTTTCCAGGCCGGCAGCAGCGGTATCTTTCCCGCCAACGGCAAGGAGGAAAGATAGCCATGAAATCCGTAACGGCCCTGGTACCGGCCTTTAACGAGGCCGAGAAGATTGCCTTGACGCTTGATGCGCTCGGAAAAATCCCGGGGATTGAGGAGATCCTGGTTATCGACGACGGTTCGGCGGACGATACCGCCTTGATCGCGGCCCGGACGGGGGCGGTCGTGTTTCGTCTTTGCCGGAACAGGGGCAAGGGCGAGGCCGTCTGGTGGGGGGCACGGATCGCACAGCACCCTCTGCTTGCTCTGGTGGATGCGGACCTGGGCTCCAGTGCCGCGGAGATCAGCCGCCTGATGGAGCCGGTAGTTGCAGGCGCGGCGGATATGGCTATCGCTGTTTTTCCTCCCCGTTCCGGAAAAGGAGGGTTCGGCATCGTAAAAGCTCTCTCGCGCCACGGCTTATTTATCCTTTCCCGGAAAAGATTTGCCGAACCGCTCTCCGGCCAGAGGGTTCTTCCCGTGCAATTGATCCGGGATATGAAGAGGCCGCCCCGCGGTTTCGGTCTGGAGATAGCGCTGACGCTTGAAGCATTGCGCTGCGGATATCGGGTGGTCGAGGTTCCGGCCCCGATGTATCACCGGGAACGGGGGCGGGACCTTCTTTCCTTTCTCCATCGGGGCCGACAATTCATGGCCGTCTGTCATGAATTATGGCATGGAATATGGGCTAAACGGGTGGGGGAAAAATGAAAGAGATCATTGCCGTTGCCGTCTCCATCGCCATAGCCCTTCTTGCCGTCCTCTATCTTACCCCCCGGATCGCCTCCCTTTACCGGCAGGCGGGCATCATGCGGAAAAATTATATCGGCCGGGAGATCACCCCCTCTCTGGGGCCGATTATCTCTCTGTCCTGGATCCCGGCGCTGGTCTGGCTCTCTTTCTGGAGCGCCGGCGGTACCCCGTCCGATGCCGGGGCAGGCAGAACCGTCTTCCCGCTGGCCGTACTCATGCTGGGCCTGACCGCGGTCGGGCTGCTGGATGATGTTCTCAACGAAAGTACCAGAGGATATCGGGGGCATTTTTTATCGTTGAAGGAAGGCCGCCTGACCATGGGTATGTTAAAAGCTCTCTGGGGGGCGGCATTGGCGGTTTTGGTGGTCCTGAATTTTGATTTTCCGGGCGTAAACCTGCCCGCAGGGTCGGCGGCGGCCTCTTTGCCGGTGGTGCTGCTGTCAAAAGCGGCGGCTATATTAACCATTCTTTTCTGGACCAACGGCCTGAACTTTCTGGACCGCCGTCCGGGACGGGCTTTGAAAGTGTTTCTGTTTCTGGGATTGGCCATCTCTTTCCGGGGGCTTGCCGGTTACAGGTCTGCCGCTCAGGTATGGGCATCGGCAAGCGGTCTTTCCGGCGAGGGGTACCCCGGCCCGTTGATATTGATGCTCCCCCTTCTGGTCATCGTGCTGACCCTCCTTCCCGCAGATCTCGGAGGCGGAGCCATGCTCGGCGATGCGGGCGCCAATCCGTTGGGGGCGGTTCTGGGCCTCTATGGTTTGCTGATGCTTCCTTTTTGGGGCCGGCTTCTGTTTCTGCTGCTTGGGCTGATGCTCAATCTGGCCGGGGAAAGGGTATCTCTCTCGGCGGTAATCGATCAAAACCGGTTTCTCTCCTTCCTTGACCGCCTAGGATACCATACCAAAAAATAAGATGGGACGGAAAGCAAACCGGGGCCATAAAGAAATCTGAATCAGCCGGGGGCATTTGCCGGCCGCCCCGGAGTAAGCATTGGAAAATGTGGTGAGAAAAGATGATCCAAAAACGGGAAGGATCGGTCACAGCTGTCGGTGCACGCCGGCCGGGCGCCACCGAGATCGAGGTCAGAATCGACGGTACCAATCATAAAGCCATCAATTATGATGATCTTTCCGGCCCGGTATCTCAAGGGGATCG
>JBASYW010000297.1:0-4324 GCA_049277715.1 Dethiobacteria bacterium
ACTCGGCGATCCGCCGAACTGTCCGCATATCGTCGTGGGGACGGGGAAGATGATCTCGTCGATGGAACTCGGCCTGCGCAGGATCTTTCCCCAAACGGCAAGAGGGGAGCTGTGCGGCGGTGCGGTCCTGGCCATCTTGTTGCCCCTGTTCTGGTGTGGTCTGACCGGGGTTATACTATTCTGCTGTGATCTGGTGGTTCATCCTCTGGCGCGGCTGGTGCTGGAAAGTCTTTTTTGCTGGCAATGTCTTGCCCTGCGTTCTTTGAGGGAGGCGGGCATGAAAGTATCCGCCGCTCTGCAGCAGGATGATCTGCCGGCGGCCCGCCTTGCTGTGGGCCGGATTGTGGGGCGGGATACCGCCGCGCTCGATGCGGCCGATGTGACCCGTGCCACGGTGGAGACCGTGGCGGAAAATACGAATGACGGCGTTGTTGCACCGCTGCTGTTTCTCCTTGTCGGCGGGGCACCGCTTGGTGTTTTATATAAGGCGATCAACACCATGGATAGCATGATCGGATACAGAAACAGGCGCGATCTTTATTTTGGCCGGGTCGCCGCCATTTTGGACGATATCGCCAACTTTATCCCTGCGCGAATTGCAGGATTATTGATCGTCTGCGCCGCTCATATTTTAAAGCTGGATGGCCGGAATGCCTGGCATGTTTTCCGCCGCGACCGGTATAACCACAGTAGCCCCAATTCCGGGCAGACCGAAGCTGCCTTTGCGGGGGCGCTGCATTTACAGCTTGGCGGTGACGCCGAATACTTCGGAGAACCTGTCTCCAAGCCTACACTGGGAGATGATGACCGACCGCCCGGGCCGGATGATATCGGCTTGGCCAACCATCTGCTCTACGGGTCGTCCATCATCTGTCTGCTGCTGGGCCTGGCCATCAAGGGAGTGATTCTGTGGCTTTGATCCATGGAGGGGATATGGAGGGATACCGGTTGGAATACGGCCGGCTCCCGTTGGATTTTTCGGCAAACTGCAATCCTTTGGGGGTGCCTGCAGGAGTAGAGAGGGCCATCCGTGAGGCGGCCGCATATGCCGACGGCTATCCGGATCCGCTCTGCCGGGAGCTTGGCGCGGCCATCGCCCAAAATATGGGCACATTGCCGCAGCGGGTGTTGTGCGGCAATGGAGCCGCCGATTTAATCCATCGGCTGGTCCTGGCCCGGAAGCCCAAACGCGCCCTTGTGCCCGTGCCTTCATTTGCGGAGTACGAGCTGGCCCTGCATATGGTCGGCTGTGAAGTAATCCGGCATCCGCTCAAGGCAGAGCATGGTTTTTCTCTCACGGAGAGCATCCTGACAACCGCCCTTGAGCCGGGCACCGAGATGTTGTTTCTATGCAATCCCCATAATCCAACAGGGCTTACCATTGATCCCCCCCTGCTGCAGCACATCCTGGAAACCTGTGAAAGGAACAGAATCCTGCTGGTGATGGATGAATGCTTTAACGGCTTCCTGAACGAACCGGAAAAGCATACTCTCAGGCGCCATCTTTCTGAATATGAGCATCTTCTGGTCATCGATGCTTTTACCAAGCTTTACGGAATGGCCGGGGTACGCCTGGGTTACTGTCTTTCCGGCAACGAAGCGCTGCTCGGGGAGATGCGCCGCGCCGGACAGCCCTGGGCAGTCTCTTCGCTGGCGCAGGCGGCCGGGATTGCCGCTTTGAAAGAACATCAATATATTCAGAAGGCACGGGTCCTCATCCGGAAAGAAAGAAAGTTTTTGATCAATCAACTGCAGAGATTGGGGATAAAAACATACAGAGGCGAAGCCAACTTTATTTTTTTCTATACGGAGATCCCCCGTTTGGCCGAAAGGATGCGTGAAGCAGGGATCCTGATACGGGATTGCTCCAATTATGCCGGGCTTTCCGAGGGCTACTATCGTATCGCCGTGTGCACACATGACCAAAATCTTCGGCTGCTTGAGACGCTCTGGAGCAATGGCCGGTGCACAGAATGAGCGAGAGGCATGAACGTATTATTGGCTGCAGCCGGTCAAGGGCCGGAGTGGCCATGAGAAAACAGTTGTTGGAGGGGTATATGGCCAGGCCGATCATGATTCAGGGGACGATGTCCAGTGCCGGGAAAAGCCTTATTTGTGCAGGGCTTTGCCGGATATTCAAGCAAGACGGGTTCAGGGTGGCTCCGTTTAAAAGCCAGAATATGGCGCCGGACAGCTTTATCACGGACGAGGGGCTGGAGATGGGGCGGGCTCAGGCCATGCAGGCACTGGCCGCCGGCATCAAGCCTTCCGTATTGATGAATCCGATTCTGCTTCAGCCTTCGAGTGATGCAAGCAGCCGGGTGATCGTGCAAGGCCGATCGGAGGGAACCATGAGTGCCGCTGATTACTTTAACTTCAAGCGGCAGCTTCGTTCTGTGGTGATGGAATCATATCGAAGTCTGGCTTTGCAGTATGAGATCATCGTACTTGAGGGGGCCGGCAGCCCCGCCGAGATCAATCTCAAAGATGACGATATTGTTAACATGGGGATGGCCGAGATGGCAGATGCACCGGTGCTACTGGTGGGCGATATCGATCGCGGCGGTGTATTTGCCGCTATATACGGCACGGTAGCGCTGCTTGAAGAGAGCGAACGCCGGCGAATCAGAGGGATCATCATTAACAAATTCCGCGGAGATGCCGAGATTCTTCGGCCCGGCTTGGCCATGCTCGAGGATTTGATTGATCTGCCGGTGCTCGGCGTGGTTCCGTACCTGCATCAGGATTGCGTTGATGAGAGCAGCTTGTCGGAACGTCAGCTCGGAGATCAACAATACGATGCTTTGGCCTCCGCCCTGAGGGAAAGCCTAGCAATGGAAGAGATATACAGGATAATAAGATTCCGGAGGGAGCATACGTATGACTGAAAAAGGCCTGATCCATCTGTATTACGGATCCGGTAAAGGCAAAACAACTGCTGCTTTGGGGCTGGCGCTCCGTGCCAGCGGAGCCGGCCGGCAGGTGGTCATCGTCCAGTTTCTGAAAAAGAAGCCTTGCGGTGAGCTTAAACAGCTGGCCTTGCTGCCCAATATAACGGTGCTGCGCGGGAAGGCCGGAGAGGTTTTTGTTCGGGATATGGATGAAGCTGAAAGAGAGGCCACCGGGAAGATTCAAAACGCCAATCTCCGCCAGGCCCAAAATCTTGTGCGAAAGGGACAGTGTGATCTGCTGATCCTGGATGAGGCGCTGGATGCCTGCCGTTTGGGGCTGTTGGACGGGCTTATCCTGGAGGATTTGATTCGTCGCAAACCGACGGCATTGGAATTGGTTATTACCGGCCACAGTCCGGTGGATTGGATAATAGATCAGGCCGACTATGTTACCGAGATGATGAAACATAAGCATCCTTATGATGCCGGTATAAAAGCAAGAGAGGGAATTGAATATTAATAACCGGTGCAAATTGCTCCGGGGGAGCAGGCGGCCGAAAGCAGGCCGGAGGCGCCTTTCCTTGTTGATTAACAAAAAATGTTTAAATTCTTGTGCAGAGCTATCTGATAGTTTAAAATGTAGTCAAGCATAACTTATTGGCGACAGGTGCCCGCGAGGGAGAATAGGGAATCAGGTGTAAATCCTTGAGCGGTCCCGCCACTGTAACCAGGAACAAGCCTGCATGATACCACCGGGCCGGTCCACCGGTTCGGGAAGGTGCGGGGGAGGATGAACTGGAAGCCAGGAGACCTGCCTGTTGTCAGCAGCTTGCGGGATGATGGAAAAGTCCCCGGCCCATTATCGGGTTGGGGATTTTTTAATAGAAAAACAAGTGAGGAGGTATGAAGATGCTGCTGGAAAAGACCATTGCGGCGATCGGGGAGCTAAACGGCGAGGCCATGGAAAAGGCGCGTGGCCACCAGAAAAATCTGATTAAACCTTATGGAAGCCTGGGAATGCTTGAGGATGTAGCGGTTAAAATTGCGGGGATTACCGGGAAGATAAAACCCCGCCTGGAAAACAGGGCCGTCATCACCTGCGCCGGGGACCATGGGGTGGCGGCACGGAAAATCAGCGTGGCCGATCAGGAAGTAACCGGGCAGATGGTGCGGGGATTTCTTGATGGAGGAGCGGCGATCAATGTCCTCACCAAGCATGCCGGGGCCAGGGTAATCTGCGTGGATGTGGGGATGATCAGGCCGGTTGATGATCCCCGCCTGAAGGTGTGCCGGGTAGGTCCCGGTACAGCTGATATCGCCGCCGGCCCGGCCATGAGCGGGCAGCAGGCCCGGGCCGCCGTGGAAGCCGGCATCGAGGTGGCTGCCGAGGAAGTCAGGAAGGGGGTACAGCTACTGGCAACCGGGGATATGGG
>JBASYW010000298.1:0-10155 GCA_049277715.1 Dethiobacteria bacterium
TCATACCGGCATATAACGAAGAGAAGTATATTGCCAGATGCCTTGATTCGGTGATCGCGCAGGATTATCCGGCGGAACTGATGGAGGTTCTGGTTGCCGACGGCCGCAGTGAAGACCGGACACGAGAGATTATCCTTGACTATGGCCGCCGTTATCCGTATATAAAATTGGTGGATAACCCCGGCCGGAAACAGGTCATTGCCCTGAACATCATGATCGGCATGAGCACCGGTGAGTTTATCGTGCGCATGGATGCTCATTCACTTTATGAGCCGGATTACGTGAGCCAATGTATTGAATTGCTGTTAAATACGGATGCATCAAATGTGGGCGGGGTGCAGAAGGCAATCGGAACCACCTATGTGCAGAAAGCCATCGCCCTGGCCATGTCCTCGCCTTTCGGTGTCGGCAACGCCTATTTTCGTTACAAGGATGAACAGATGTATGTTGACTCCGTATTTCTTGGCGCCTGGAGGCGGGAGACGCTGATTGAGCTGGGCGGTTACAACGACGAGTATGATATAAATGAAGACTATGAGATCAATTACCGGCTGCGGAAGATGGGGGGCAAGATTCTTCTTTCTCCGAAGATAAAGTGCAGTTATTTTGTGCGTGGGTCATTGAAGAAACTTGCCATCCAGTATTTCAAGTATGGAATGTGGAAGGTAAAGACCCTGGGTGAACACCCACAGTCCCTTGTATACAGGCAACTGATTCCGGTTCTGTTTGTCCTTTCACTTTTGGCCTCCCTGATCCTGTTGTTTATCCGGTGGCCGGCGGGGCTGGTGATCCCTGCTGTATACCTGGCCGTCAGCTTGTTATTTTCGGCCCGGATCTCCATTGCGCAAGGGCTGAAGTATTTCTTCATCTTACCCGTGATCTTTGCCATGCTGCATCTTTCTTACGGAATCGGTTTCCTGTTCGGGCTAAGGCGTTTTGGTTTTCCCCCGTTACGGCTCAAGGAGATCTTCGGCAGTTTTCGTGAGAATTGATCGTCTGAAGAAACAGCTGCACCCAAGATAATAACAACAATTAACAATCAATAAATATGGTTAATATTGTAGATAAAAAAAGGGATAACGGCAACTTATCTCTAATATTAAAATATTAATTTGCGAAAAAATATCATATTTTATACCGACGGATTAGAGGGAGGATATCGTGGGTAATAACGGTCCTAAAACGGCATTTAATTTTGTGCAGTTGGTGGGCGATATCGTACTGGTAAACGCGGGCATAATTATAGCCTTTCTGATTCGTTTTCAGGGGAATCTGCCCGAATTCAACTTCCGGCCTTACCTGATCATGGTCCCCTTTATCTCCGTGCTGGCGGTTCTGCTTTTTAATTTTTACGGTTTGTACTATACGATGAAGCAGAAATGGAGCGAGGTCTTTGCCTCCCTGATTGTCTCCATCGGTATCCTGATGCTGCTGACCATCTCTCTTTCTTATATGATCCAGGGTTTCAGTTTTCCCCGCAGTGTTTTCTTCATTGCCGCCATCGTGCAGATCGTGATATTGAGTATCTGGCGCTGGGCAATGCTCAGAATAGAAGCTTCAAAGTGTCCGCCAAGGAGAATTATATGCGTTGCCGCCGGGGAGGAGGCTGATTTTCTGCTCGAAAAAATGGCCGGGGATCACGAGTCTATCGTGGGGATCATCACCAAAGACGAGGATGATAAGCCTGAAGGCGATTTCCCCATTCTCGGGACTTTCGATGCGGTCAAGGAGACATGTTACAGATACAGGCCCGATACCGTAATTGTATCCGGAGAGGTTCCTGATCGGGTCCGGGAAGCCGTTGTGCGGGGCGGGCTCTCCTGGGGATGGGAGTCTCTAATAATCCCCAGCATCTACGAGATCATGCTTTCTCAGGCCACACTCGATCAGATTGACGATACTCCCGTTTTAAAAATAGACGTGATCATCAACCCGGGCCGTGAGCAGATCAAGCGCCTTATGGATATTGCAGTGAGCAGTTTGGGGTTATTAGTGCTCTCCCCGTTCTTTCTCCTGATCGCTCTGGCTATTAAAATCGATTCACCCGGGCCGGCCTTTTACGTGCAGAAGAGAATCGGCAGGAAGGGCAAGCAATTTAAACTGTACAAGTTCCGAACCATGAAGCATAACGCTGAAGCATCCACCGGCCCCATCCAGTCTTTCACGGATGATCCGCGCATCACCCGGTTGGGACGTATATTAAGGCCTACCCGCATGGATGAGCTGCCGCAGTTGATCAATGTCTTGAAAGGCGATATGAGTATGGTTGGTCCACGGCCGGAAAGGCCTTATTTCGTGAAACAATATGAAAAGGATATACAGGGCTACTCATACCGTCACATCACCAAAGCCGGGATTACCGGGCTGGCCCAGGTGATGAGCAATTACAGCACTTCCATCGAAGACAAACTGCGTTATGACCTTCTCTATGCCAAGAATTACTCGCCTCTTTTTGATATCAAGATTCTCCTCCAGACCATAAAAGTTATTCTGATGCGTGATCGGGCTTCGTGATTCTAAATTTAAGGAGAAATAACCGAGTGCGAAAATAAATTACGATATATTTGTGGCAAAAATAAGTAGATTGTTTCCCCCTTACCTGACCTATTAAGATCGATACTGCCAAAGTTTGTTTTACAGAAATTTCGATAATCTCTTTTAAAAAAATTATTGAAGGGGTGAAAAGATGTATCTGGTTACCGGAGGAGCAGGATTTATTGGTAGCAACATCGTCAAAAAGCTGGTGGAAAAAGGCGAAAAAGTGAGGGTTCTGGACAACCTTTCCACGGGCAGAAAATCAAATCTGGAAGGATATTACGGCGACCTGGATTTTATCAATGCCGATATTACCGCTGCGGAGAGTCGGAAATATTTTCAGGGTGTAAACGTCGTCTTTCATCAGGCGGCCCTATCTTCGGTCGCCCGGTCGATGCTCGAACCTGCGGAAACGGAATACAATAACGTGGTCGGAACCATCAACGTCCTTAAATTTGCTCTCGAAGCGGGAGCTGAAAAGGTCGTCATGGCCGGATCGGCATCTATTTATGGCGATGCCGGGGATCTGCCGCTGCAAGAAGAGCTGCCTGCAGCACCACTCAGCCCTTATGCTTTTTCCAAGTTTGCTTGTGAGTATTACTGTAAACACTTTTTCAATGCTCATGGCCTTAAAACGGTAATTTTAAGATACTTCAATGTTTTTGGCCCCAACCAGAATCCGGACTCCGAATATTCGGGGGTTATCACCATCTTTCTGAACAGGATGAGAGCGGGTTCACGCCCCATTGTTTTCGGCGATGGAAAACAGACCCGTGATTTTGTTTATGTGGAAGATGTGGCCCGCGCCAATTTGCTGGCGGCCTCGTCAGATACAGGCAGCGGTGAAGTAATCAACATCGCCGGCGGCAGGAGCGTAAGCTTGCTGGAGCTGGTTGAACATATAAATGCCGTTCTCGGAACGGATTTGGAGCCGATATTTGAAGATCCCAGGAAGGGCGATATCAGACATTCCCGTGCGGATATCGGGCGGGCCCGGGAATTGATCGGTTTCCTGCCCGGGGTTGATTTCGAAGAGGGCCTGAGGCGTATAGTCAACAGGTGAAGGCCCGAGAGGGATAGCAGAGGGGTAGATGAGGGATGAAGATGAAGAACGGGAAGCTGAAAGTGGCGATTATCGGCACCGGCTATGTAGGGCTTACCACCGGGTTGGCTCTTGCTTATCTGGGGCATAAGGTTACCTGTGTGGACCAAAATGTGCAGATCATTGACCGGCTCAGGAATAATGAGGCCACCATCTTTGAGACGGGGCTGGAGGAGCTCTTGCAGGAAACATCCGCAAGGATGATGTTTATTGAGGATTTGCAGGAGATTGCAAATTACCCCGATATTATTATCATTGCCGTGGGCACCCCGGCCAAACCAAGCGGTGGTACGGATTTGAGGTATGTAGAAGAGGCGGCCCGTGAAATCGGGAAATTCCTGATACCCTCCCCGTTGACGATCGTGGTCAATAAATCCACCGTGCCGATCGGTACGGCCCGCAGGGTGGATATGATTATCAAGGAGGAGCTCTCCAAAAGGGAGGCTGAGGCCGACTTCTGTGTGGCCTCCAACCCTGAATTTTTAAGAGAGGGGACCGCTCTGCACGACACATTTTATCCCGATCGCATCGTTGCAGGTGCCGATGACTTGAGGGCGGTAAATTTATTGCGCCGGCTTTATGCCCCGATTCTGGAGCAGACATTTATCCCTCCCCGGGTTATACCCAGGCCTAGAGGGTACTCTCTGCCTCCGTTTTTAACTACTTCCCCAACCAGTGCCGAGCTGACCAAGTATGCCGCAAATGCCTTTCTGGCCACAAAAATCTCATTTATCAACGAGTTTGCAGAAGTTGCCGAACATGTCGGGGCGGATATCAATGAGGTAGCCAGGGGGATCGGGTTGGATAAGAGGATCGGCCCCGGCTTTCTAAAAGCCGGAGTGGGCTGGGGAGGAAGCTGTTTTCCCAAGGATGTCTGTTCCATCCTGTTTACCGGGAAGAAATACGGGCTTGATATGCCGCTGGTATCTGCCGCCGTCAAGGTGAACTGCCGGCAGCGTAAAAAAATTATTGAAAAGTTGGGGCAGACGTTGAAAGAGATCCGTGGGAGCACTATCGGGGTACTGGGTCTGGCTTTCAAGCCCGATACCGATGACGTGCGCGGGTCTCCGGCCATTGAGATAATCAGGGAGCTGCTCGATCTGGGAGCCGTGGTGAAGGTTTATGATCCGGTGGCTATGGACAATTATCGCCGTTCTTTTCCGGAGCAGGAACTTATCTATGCATCCTCGGTGGAGGAGACGGCAAGTGATAGCGATGCACTTCTCCTCCTGACCGATTGGGATGTTTTTCTTCATATACCATGGTCTGAAATAGGCGCGATGATGCGTTCCCCGGTGTTTATTGACGGGCGGAATTTTCTTCCCGCCACCAGGATGAGAGGGTGGGGATTTACTTATCTGGGGATGGGATGTTGATACCCCTGATTACGGTAAATTTTAAATTTTATTAAGAAACCCCATTTGGGGGCGCTTTACTGTTAAACTTTGTTCATGACCAATTTTCTTGCAGGAAAAAGTGGAAAAAAGAAAGAAAGTGAGAGATATGAACGTTAATAGTGGAATGTATCGACAAAAAAGAGATATTCACCGTGAGCTTGTTGATGCCAAAACACCTAGCAAGATCAAGCAGCGACGGCATTTGCGTAAAAAACGCCGGAAGACATTCAATATATTTATCATCGTGCTGGTCTGCCTTGCTGCTTTTGCCCTTGGCGGGAAGACTCTTTTAAATTATTTTCAGGATACGGCCAAGATTCTCAGGCCGCCCGGAAATGACGATACCACTGACTGGAAAAACGCTATTGCCAAGAACTTCGATAAAGATATTATCAATTTTGCCTTGCTCGGTTTTGACCGGAACAAGGCACGGGATAAGATATATACCATCTACCGGCCTGATTCTATTATGATTGTATCGATAAATTTCAAGACCAAAGAGATATCGATGGCCAGCATACCCCGGGACACCTATGTAAAGGTTCATGGCCGCAATATATATGATAAGATCAACCATTCATATATGTACGGTTACCAGAAGCCGGGTAAAGGGGACCCCCATTTAAGCGGCATTAAATCTACGGTCAGAACGATCCAGGATTTTCTTGGAGGCGTGCCTATTCATTATTATATTGCTCTGGATATGGATGCCGTGGAGGAGGTTATCGATGCCATCGGAGGCGTATATTATGATGTTGATGTTCCGGTCCGTGATCGGGCGGGAAAAGGAAAACTGGTTGTCGATAAGGGGTACCAACTGCTGGATGGCAAGAAGTTTCTGGAGATGATCAGATTCAGGGCTATCGGGGGTGATACCGGCAGGGCCAACAGACAGCAGGATGCTCTGGTGGCCGCTTTCAAACAACTTAAAGAGAAGGGCAAACTTACCCAGATTCCCAAGATCTACAAATCCTTGAATGCAAATATTGATACCAATCTAACCGTTTCCCAGATAGGGGCACTGGCACTCTACGGCATGGAGGTCGATATGGATAATATCAAAACCTATCTTTTTGAGGGAAGCGGTCAGTTTGCCCCGCTCGGTGAAATCGATATATATTACATGGTGCCCGATGAACAGCAGAGAGTTCGATTGATAAAAGAGATTTTTAATGTCGATGTTCCGGCCAGAGCGCAGATCAATTTGCCGGGTCGGCGGCCCGCACCCAAGGAGCCCGATCCGGTTGAGATATTTGAACCTCAGCCTCAGAAACCGGAAATTATAGATGAAAAACCTGATACGGAGGATCCGGATGAAGACCGGGATAATCAGCCGCCGCCGGACGATCCCGCTGATGATCCGCCGCCGGATGATCCCGCTGACGATCCGCCGCCGGATGATCAACCTCCGGATGATCGGCCGCCGGATGATAGCGAGGAAGAGTCGGAGAGCGCTTGACCGGTTCCGTGTCATTCAATTACATAATCCCAAAAAACCAAAAATGCGGATACCGGATTGAAAAACTCAGGCCTTTTGGCGGGGGTAATGTAGAAAATAAAGGATTTAGGCAAAATTACGTCGAATTAAATAATTATATTATGTAAATTAACTCGTTAATTAATTACCGTTAAATGCATGGCAGGGGGTTGCAGGGGAAGGGGGTACATAATCTTGAAAGCATTTCTAAAAAATTCACGGATTATATTCGGTATATTGTTAATATTATGCTTTTTGTTCTGCCCCGGGATCTCGGCGTTTGCCAACGAATTGGAGAATACGCCGGAGTGCGGCGACATCAACGGGGACGGCTGCATCGATATAAATGATGCGATATTGTTGCTGCAGTACATTGTCGATATAAAACGGCCGGACGAGGAAGTAAAAGGGAGGGCCGATGTTTACGAGGATGGTAAAATCGATGTAAACGATGTGATTACCATACTGCGATATGTGGTGAATGACCCCGCTGTAGATAGTCTGCCTTTCACCCCTCCGCCGCCGCCACCACCGGATCAGAAGCACGATCCCAATCACAGGGTAAAAAGTAACGGCTATCTATATGGCCTTGATTACTGGAAGAACGAGGTTATGATTACGGCGGCGCCTGCCGGACTGCCGCCGGGAGAATATCTGGTTAAAGACGATTATACTTTTTTCCTGATTGACGGTAATCAACTGATCAATAAAGGGCGTTTCTACTATATGGAACAGGTGCCTTACGGTACGTTGCGCCTTGATGTGCCCGCCGATCCGCAGGTTACAGCGGCTTTTCTGCAGAACAGGGCCGTGTTGAAGAGATCCGATTCACCCTTCAGATACCTTGGTACGGATTTTATAAGGGCGCAGGAGACATGGGGGGTAAACGCCCTCTACCTGATGGCCCATGCGGCGCTGGAAAGTGCCTGGGGCACCTCCAAAATTGCACGGGATAAAAATAATATCTACGGGTACAAGGCTTATGATTCCGATCCCTATGGTTTTGCGGGGACCTTCCGCAGTATTCCGGAGTGCATCATCTATGTAAGCGCGTATATCCGCAGCGCTTATCTGAGCGAGGATGGACGCTATTTTTATGGTCCCAACCTTAACGGTATGAATACCAAGTATGCTTCGGATCCGATGTGGAAAGTAAAGATTGCCAATATCATGGAGGGGCTGTTGCCTTACAGCCAGTACAGGCCGGTGCAGAAAACATACAACAGCGGACGTGTCTGCAACGTCCAGGCTACATCTTATTTAAATGTACGCAGCGGCGCGGGGACCGGCTATGGCATCGTGACCAGACTGCGCAACGGGACGGAGGTTACGATCCTGGGGATGAAGGTGGCCAACGGCTATAACTGGTACAAAGTGAACGTGTCAGGTCATGAGGGGTGGGCCTGCGGCGACTACATCGAGCTGATTACCCGTCCCCGGGCGGCGGTCTTTCTTGATGAATGGTACCGGACCGATAAGACGCCGTCGGTGCTTAATGTTCGTCCCGCACCCTCGACCGACAATCAGGTCAAGGACAAGCTCAATTTTGCCACGAGGGTAAATATCGAAAAAATACAGCTGGTGGGTAATGATCTCTGGTACAAAGTAAATTATGAAGGAAGCAGCGGCGACTGCTGGGTCCATGGTAAATATATCATTATTGATTGGTAAATGAATGGTAAGCGGAGGTTGGGTTGGGGCGGCTATGGTGAGAAAATACATGCGAGCGGGCTTCATGCCGGACGGTTTTTTAATCCGGCTATCTTTTTCCGAATTTGACCGAACTGATAACTGTGCTTAAACGATCCCTGAACTACCTGCTTATTTCCGCCTCGGCCGGAAAACTGTCGATTATTCCCACGATATGTTGGAGGATAAGGATGGCGTCGCTTACGGAGACCGTCTCCCCTCCGGTTACTCTTCCCGCATAGCTCTGAGGTCCGGACAGGGTTTCTATTCCCACGATATCCTTTAAAACTTTTATAGCGTCAGCAACCTCTATTTTACCATCGCCGGTAACGTCTCCGAATTTGATCGTCTCCACATTGCAGAAGGCCTCATACTCACAGTCATGATCATAAATCACGGCGGTTATGCGTGTGGTGCCGGTTTTCTCCAGAGGGGTGATGATACCGTTTCCGGCGCGATCCCCGGTTACCGTAGCCACGGACGCATCACTTGATTCCCATCTGCATTCCCATTCGGAGGCCTCCTCGGGTTCCAATACAGGCACCAGAATGGCCGTAGCTCCGCAGCAAAATAATTTTAAATGGGTGGCGTTCAAAGAGACACTTTCTACAAATATAGGTTGCGGAGAGGTTATAAAAGAAAAATTTAAAGCGGTGTTTTGATTTCCCCGTGAATCTTTAACGGACCCAGCCGGTAAAGTCAATCCGTAAACAGCATTATATTCCAGCTTTTCGGCAGGCGTAAGGAAGATCTTCCGATCTTCTATTTCCTTGGTCAACCCGATGGATTGATCGGGCCGGTCAATATTTTTCAATGTGATCTGGTCGTAATTACTATCCGGCACGATATTTTTGTTAAAGATGATGGTTATACCCGTATTTATCGGCACATCTCTCTCATCGGCAAAGGGTTCGTGAAAACTGACCTCCAAAGGATCATTCTCTCCTGCTGCGGGTATCACATTAACGGTACTCTCTGCTTCGTGACCGCCATCCTCGGAAATTACGGATATGATAGCCGTTCCATCGCCAACGGCTTCGACTACTCCATACTGATTAACCTTGGCCACACCGGCGTCCGAGGAACTCCAGACCACATTTTTGTTACTGGCATGGGGGGGATACACGGAAACGTTGAGCACTATCGTATCACCCTTTACCATATTGATAGAGCTGTGATTGAGACTGACCGATTGCACCGCGATATTATCGTCTTTCTGTGGACTGTAAGTGACCTTGATACCGCGCTGTTTAAGCGTATCGATATAGCTCATCGTCTGGCCGCCGGGGTCAAGGTCAAGGTAATTATAGGATAAAGAGATCTCAGGGGTCCGATCGTCTGTTTTTTTAAATCCCCCTGCGTTGCTGTTAATTATCAATGGCGATATATTAGTTATCCTGTTATTATCAAGGTTGAGATATTTCAGTTGGGTCAGCCCTGCCAGCGGGCCGATTTTGCCGATGTCCTGTCCGGACAGCTTGATGTAATCAAGATTGACGGCATGTTCAAGGCCGGTGATATCGATAATCTTTTTTTCCGTATCCGTATAATTTAGCTGCCGGAGTTTGGCCATATCGACAGTACTGATGCCCCCTTTATCAATCCTCAGGAGTGTTTCCAGATAAGCTTTCAGGTTCGCGTCAGGTATATCGATGATCGTCAATCCGGCTGAATGGTCTGAAGGTTCCCCTGAAATCCAGGGATCGTTATCCCCCACAGCCTGTATTGTAGCGGTGTAACATCCGGGCCCGTATTGGTCAATCTTCTCCGTCAGGTTATATGCGGTGAGGGCGTTGACCTCTACGGAGGATTTTTCCGCGTTGTCTTTATATAATGTCATTTTGTACCGGTCTGCAAGATCGACGGTCTCCCATTTTATCTTTCGTCCGTCCCATGAAGGAGGGGACATTTTTTCAAGAACCAACGATTTTTGCGGGTTATATTGGACGTTAACC
>JBASYW010000299.1:0-1991 GCA_049277715.1 Dethiobacteria bacterium
GAGGAAGCTATCAAGATAGCTATACAGAAAAATCTTGATCTGGTAAATGTATCTCCTAACTCTAAGCCGCCTGTATGCCGTATCATGGATTTTGGCAAGTATAAGTACGAGCAGAGCAAGCGCGAGAAGGAAGCACGTAAAAACACAAAGATCATTACCGTCAAAGAAGTCAAGTTAAGGCCGGGTATCGACAAACATGATCTGGAGGTCACGACAAAGAGCACGATTCGTTTTCTAACAAACAACAGCAAGGTTAAAGTAACGGTCATGTTTCGCGGACGGGAGATTACCCACAAGGAATTTGGGAGAGACCTGTGTAAAAAATTAGCCGCAGCAGTCTCTGAATGGGGAACGGTGGAGAAAGAGCCACGTGTGGAAGGTCGAAACATGATTATGATTATTGCACCAAAAGCAAAATAAAGGGGGTAAGCAACGGTGCCTAAGATGAAAACTCATCGGGGAGCAGCAAAAAGGTTTTCCCGAACAGGCAACGGGAAAATAAAAAGGTTTCGCGCTTATACCAGTCATATTATGGAGAAAAAGGGGACGCGGAGGAAACGGCGCCTGCGCCAATCGACCACGTTTGGCAAGGCCGACAGCAAACGGTTCAACAAGCTTCTTCCCTATTAAAATATTATTAATCAGTTTTGCGATTAAGGAGGTTTGATGGTTATGTCCCGAGTTAAAAGAGGGAGCGTGGCAAGGAAAAGGCGTAAAAAGGTATTGAAGCTGGCCAAGGGATATTACGGCTCCAAGAGCAAGTTGTTCAGGGTAGCCAACCAACAAGTGATGAAATCCTTGTATTATGCTTATCGTGATCGCCGGCAACGCAAAAGAGATTTCAGGAAACTGTGGATAACCAGGATCAATGCGGCTGCACGTAACAACGGGTTATCATATAGCCGTTTTATAAATGGCCTGAAAAAATCGGGTATAGAGATTAACCGTAAAATGTTGGCCGATCTGGCCGTAAAGGATAAAGACGGTTTTGATCAGTTGGTCAAGCTGGCTAAAGATAAACTATAAAAAAAGGTCTATTATAAATCCCCCGTAATGCACCTGGCTCAATTAATGGGCGGGGACAAAAAGCAGGGAGTATTTTTTTGAATCAAATATCCAGCACTCGGAATCCTTTGATAAAAGATTTTTTAAAAGTTGTTCGCGGGAAGGCATCAAAAGAGGCGATTAAACTTCCTCTTGAGGGTGTCCATTTGATCAGAGAAGCCATCAACAAGGGGGTATTTATTGAACAATTTTTTTATGCTCCCGACGTTGCCAATCCCGAAATATTGAGATCCTTGTTAAACAGCCTTCCTTCGGATACCTTGAAGGTATCCGTAACTAAAAAGATAATCAAGGTGATTGCACAGACAGAGAATCCTCAAGGGGTAGCGGCCATTGTCTACTACCCCTCGTTTGATTTGGAGAAGATTATTACCGGGCCCAATCTTTTAGCTGTGGTTGCAGATATGGTTCAGGACCCCGGTAATCTTGGATCCATTATCAGGACATCCGCCGCCGCAGGACTTGACGCCATATTTCTGACACCGGGAACGGTGAGGTTGAATAATCCCAAAATGCTGCGTTCCACAGCCGGTGCTTTATTTCATGTTCCGGTACTTTTTACGGGCGATATCCATGATTTTTGGGCACGGATTAAAGCCCAAAACATTGCCGTGATCGGGGCCCACCCCCGTGCGGAACGTTGTTACTATGAAGAAGATTTCTGTCGGCCGGCGTTGATCGTTATCGGTAACGAAAACAAGGGGATCTCCCGGACAATATTGCCTGCAGACAGCATGGTCAGAATACCGCTGGTTCCGGAGGTGGAATCAATCAACGCTTCGGTAGCGGCAGGTATCATTATTTATGAAGCACAGAAACAGAGAGCAATTCAGGGTGAGTAAGGATCGTGAGGGGATACTTATTGCTTTTATTTAATCTAATATGTTATAATTCATAGGCAGAAGTTAAAAGCCGAAAGGAAGTGG
>JBASYW010000300.1:0-5599 GCA_049277715.1 Dethiobacteria bacterium
TCATTATTGCTACATTTGTTTCCATTTTTTTCTTTCTGCTCTCTCTGATAAGCTTTCGCTCCATGGAGCGGGACAAGGTTTCCAGCCGCTTAAAGAAATATACGACCCCGGAGAAGGGGACGCCGCCAAAAGAAAAAAGGAAACTGTTTCGCAAAAAACCGAGTGATATTGACGAGGTTCTGCTAGGGGAGAAAGATGAGTGGAAGGTCAAGTTGAAGAACGAGCTTTTCCGTGCTGATATACCTCTTCGGGCCGAGGAATTTATCATGTTCTGTTTCCTCGGAGGGTTTGTTTTGGGGGTGATCCTCTTTCTGTTAAGCGGCAAGGCCCTTATGTTTTTGGTCGGGTTGGTGGCCGGTGCGGTAATTATTCCCATGTTTTTAATCAAGAGAGCCAGAACCAGAAGGGTGGCCAATTTTAACCAGCAACTTCCCACCGCTCTCTCTACAATGTCCAACTCTCTGCGGGTAGGGTTTAGCCTGTTTCAGGCCATGAAAACACTCAGCGACGAGATGCCTCCGCCGATATCCACCGAATTCAGGCGTACCTTGCAGGAGATCAACCTGGGAACGCAGACGGATAGGGCCCTGGAGAATATGTGTGATCGTATCAAAAGTGATGACCTGGAGCTGGTGGTGATGGCGATCATTATCCAGAGGCAGGTGGGAGGTAACCTCTCCGAAGTTCTGGACAATATTGCCCACACGATCATGGATCGGATCAAGATAAAGCGGGAGGTAAAGACACTTACTTCCCAGGGCCGGATTTCCGGAATTATTATCGGGATTCTGCCGTTGTTGCTGGCCGTAATCCTTTATTTTATCAATCCCGAATATATGTTGGCCTTCTTTACCGATCCGATAGGGTATATTTTGATCGGCGTTGGTCTGTTCTCCCAGTTTATCGGCCTGATATTTATCCGTAAGATCGTCAATATCGATTGGTAGGAGGTACGATCATGATACATACAGCCTGTATTTTTGCCGCCTTAAGTATTTTCTTCATTATCCTGGCGATCTCTGCTTTTTTGGAGCGAGAGAAGGTGGATATCATCGACAGGTTACAGAAGATCTCTTACCGCGGCGAAGAAATGGTGATCGATATACGCGATGCCGAACTGCAAAAATCTTTCACGGACCGGGTTATCCGTCCCACTCTGAAGAAAGTGGCGAGGGCGTTTAACAAACTTTTGCCGACCTCGATTGTCGAAGAGTTACAGCCCAAGCTTAATCGGGCGGGGAACCCGGGGGGGCTTCTGGCCGGAGAATACCTCACCATCAAAGTTTTATGTATCATTGTGGTGAGCTTGCTGGGCATCCCCATATTTGTTAAGCTCAGTTTTTTTCAGATGATTATGGCTGTCGCCGGAGTAGTGTTGGGGATATGGATCCTTCCCGACTATTATTTAACCAGCCTGGCCAATAAGCGTGCCCGGGAGATTGAAAAATCGATGCCGGATATCCTTGATTTGCTGACGGTCAGCGTTGAAGCCGGTTACGGCTGGGATGCGGCCCTCATAAAAGTGACCGAAAAGAGGAAGGGGCCTCTGGCCGAAGAGTTCCAGAGGGTGGCGCAGGAAGTAAAGATGGGCAAGCCGAGGCGTGATGCACTGCGCGATCTGGCTATACGTATCAATGTTGATTCTGTGACCACGTTTACCACCGCCATTATTCAGGCCGACCAGCTGGGCCTTAGCCTGGGTGATGTTCTGCGGGTGCAGTCCGACCAGATCCGTCACAAGCGCAGGCAAGAGATCGAGGAGGAGGCGATGAAGGCTCCCATCAAGATGCTCATTCCCATGCTTATCTTTATCTTTCCCGTTATATTTATTGTGCTTCTGGGGCCGGCAGTCGTTCAAATACTGAAGGTATTATAAGTAAAAAGGGTGAAAAGATGCCGTCTTTGTATCTTGAAAGAGATGGGATACGCCTGGCAAACGTTATCCCGGCGCGAACTTTTTTCCAACGTTTGCGGGGGTTGATGTTTACAAAAGAATTGCCCGCAGGGAAGGTCCTGATGATTACCCCTTGCCGGAGTGTCCATACTTTTTTTATGCGTTATCCCATCGACATTCTTTTTCTGGACCGTAATTTAAGAGTAGTTGAGGCCTGTCCCGTTTTAAAACCCAACCGCCTTTCCCCGATAGTAAAAGAGGCACACCATGTTCTGGAGCTGCCGGCGGGAACCATTGATCGGCTTAAGATCAGGCCGGGAGATCAGCTGAAGATCACTGACGGGCAGGGGGGAGCGGATCAATGATTATCCGGGTGCTGGTTGTAGGGGTACTGGCTTCCAACTGTTATCTTGTCGGTTGTGAAAGTACGGGGGAATGCGTGGTCATCGATCCGGGTGCCGCTGGGAGGAAGATTGTCCACGAGCTTGATGAACGGGGATGGAGAACCAGGGCGATAATCAATACCCATGGGCATTATGACCATACGGGAGCCAATGCCCGGGTCCGCGAAGCAACCGGAGCCCCCATCATCCTGCACCGCAAAGACCTTGGTATCTACCGCAAGCCGGGGTTTGGGCTTTCTCTGATTCTGAAGGCGCCTCCTCCTCCCGACCGCTTTGTCCGTGAAGGTGATGTCATTGCTTTTGGCACTCAGCGGATGGAAGTTCTCGAAACTCCGGGTCATACTGCAGGCGGGATATCGCTGGTGACCGGAACCAACCCTCCCGCTGTTTTTAGCGGGGATACACTTTTTAATTTATCGATCGGGCGCACCGATCTCCAGGGAGGCTCCCTGGAGCAAATCATCGACAGTATCGAGAAAAAAATAATGATATTGCCCGATCAGGCCGCGGTTTACCCCGGGCATGGCCCTTCCTCAACCATCGGACATGAACGGAAATTCAATCCTTTTCTGCAGCAAGAATGCTAACCGAGCCTGGTCTTATCTTAATCATCAGTATCTCCACCACGGCCACCAGGGGTAGACGGGGGTAGAGAAGCACTCAGGATAAGAGCAGGTTTGTGAAGGCTCTGTCCCTCTGATAAACAGCTCTGTATAACCGTCAGCCTGACACCAGGGGCTTTGCTTCAGACCTGTATGGGGGCAGATGGTTACCTCCACGATATTGGGGGGTCGGCTGAAATCCCGGGGAGGGGTATCTTTCAAGGCCTCGGTTATGAATTCAGCCCATAGAGGTGCGGCCAGATGACCGCCGTCGGTCCCCAGAGATTTCCCCTGATCATGTCCGATATAGATGCCGGCCACGAGGTCCGGGGTGTAGCCAATGGTATAAGCGTCTTTGGTATCGCTGGAGGTGCCCGTCTTACCGGCGACCGGCCGATCAAGGAGGTGGGCGGCCCGGAAACCGGTACCTCCTTCTTTAAAGACATCCTTCATCATGTTGGTCAGGAGGTAGGCGATGCCCTCATCGAGCACCGGCTGTCTTTCAGGTGTGTTCTCCAAAACAACCCGTCCTTCAGGATCGACCACTTTTTTAACCGCTAGCGGCTGGACGTTAAATCCCCCGTTGGCGAAGGTTGCAAAGGCGGAGGTCATCTCCATCAGTGTAACCTCGGATGTCCCCAGCGGCAGCGAGAGGTAATCGCCGATAGGGCTCTTTATCCCCAGGCGTCGGGCCATCTCTATGGATTTATTATTTCCCATCTCGGCATTGAGTTTTACGGCGATGACGTTGCACGATTGGCTGATTGCCTCTCTCATGGTCAAGGTATCATGGTGAAAAGTGTTGCCGTAGTCCGCAGGGCGATACGGGGTATCCATGCCCTCTTCCCAGAAATCCGACGGCTCACAGTAGAACATGGAGGCGGCGGTATAACCATTTTCCAGGGCGGCTGCATAGACGAAAGGCTTGAATGTCGATCCCGGAGAACGGAGAGAGAAGACGCGGTTGAACATCGTCTCCGAGTAATCTTTGCCACCGGCCATCGCCCGGATGTATCCGGTAAGTGGGTCGATGGCCACCAGGGCTCCCTGGGGCTGGCTGACTCCGTCTTGATCGGATTCGCTTACCGGTATTTTTTCTTTCAGGATCTTTTCGGCTGCTGATTGTATCTGCGGATCAATGGTGGTGTGGATTTCGAGCCCGCCTCTGGACAGGAGCGATGAATTCTGCTCCCAGAGATGCTCCAGTTCCATGTTGATGATATAATCGACCAGATAACCGGTTTCATCGTTATCCTCTGACTGTTTCAGGAGGATGGGTTGCGCAAGGGCCTCCTCTTTTTCTGCGAAAGAGATATAACCTTCGGTTTCCATCAAGCTTAGAACATGGGCCTGCCTTTTACGTGCGGCATCCATATCCAGAAAGGGAGAGTAATAAAGCGGACCCCGCGGCAGTCCGGCCAGTAGAGCCGATTCCGCCAGAGTAAGTTCCGAGGCCGTCTTTCCAAAATAGGTTTGCGCGGCTGCCTCGATGCCATATGCCGCATGGCCGTAATAGATGGTGTTGAGATATTTTTCCAGGATTTCCCTTTTGGAATAAACCTGTTCCAACCTCAGGGTCAGAAAGAGCTCTTTAAGTTTTCTCTCCCAGGTCCGTTCATGGGAGAGAAAGAGATTCTTGGCGAGCTGCTGGCTGATGGTGCTGCCACCCTGGCTGATTTTTTTGTTCTTGAGATCGTAGTAAGCGGCCCTGGCGATACCTGCGAAATCAAGGCCGAAATGACGAAAGAAGTTTTTATCCTCGGTGGCAATCGTGGCCTGTACAACCTCTATGGGGATATCTTCCAGTGATATCTCGATGCGGTTCTCGACATAACGATGGGCCATGAGCTCCCCGTTATTATAATAGATACGGGTTGTCAGCGGTTGCTCGATGGCGGGCAGGCCGTTAAAGTTTTCAGGAAGCAGCTTTCCGCAACCGCCGTTGAAACTCAACAACAGGATCATAAAAGCACAGAAAACAAAACGGGTGATCTTTTTTTTGTTCACGCCTCTCACCTTCTATACCGGCCCCAAAAGTTCCTCATCATCGGGGAAACACTCCCCGCGATATCAAAAATTATATACGGCCGACCATCAATCTATGTAACTTAATAGTATGTCCTCCTCGGTAGATATAATAAGCCTTATAAAAAAATAATTCAAAGGTGTTTTTTGGTTTATTTTTAAGGACTGTTCTGATATAATCTGTGGAGTGAAAAAAATCTTACAATGTCATCAAAGAAGGTGAAATAGATGTTGCCTACGCCCAAAAAATACAAATTTGCCCTGGGTTCCAGCGAAGGGGAGACGCCCCTTTCTGCTTTTGACGGTGCTTTGTTAAAGGCCGGAATCGGAAATATCAACCTGATCAGGGTGACCAGCATACTTCCACCCTTTGCCGAGGAGGAGCCCGGGTTGATCGTTCCGGAAGGTTCGCTGGTTCCCACCGCTTATGGTACGACTACTTCAGACGTGCCCGATCAGGTTATCTCTGCAGCTATCGGTATCGGTTATACGCGTGACTCCTTTGGGGTGATCATGGAACGATCCGGAAAGGAGAGCCGGGAGAAGGCGGAGGCAACAGTGAAGATAATGTTGGAGGATGCATTCAAGAAACGTGGTGCGCTTCTGGAAAATATTATCATCAAGGGGATCGAATATCGGGTTAAGCATGTGGGTGCGGTTATTGCCGCCGTGGT
>JBASYW010000301.1:0-3677 GCA_049277715.1 Dethiobacteria bacterium
CCGGTATGATCACGGAGACTGTTTTTCCGGCCAACAACATCACTCCTTTATCGTTGGTCTAAAGATATTATATCAGATAATCCTGCTGTAAAAATCCAACAGTTTTTTACTCTCTCTTTCCCAGGTAAAATGCTCGAAAACGGTCTTTCTCCCATTCTCGCCCATCTCTTTGTGCCGGGCGGGGTTGGCGATTAGATACTCGACCGCGGCGGCGATCTCCTCGGGCGCCAGAGGATCCACCGTCAGGCCGCAGCGGTTCAATTCAATGATCTCTTTCCATAGTTCAAAATCGGAGGCGATCACCGGGAGCCCCGCGGACATATATTCAAAGAGCTTGTTTGGCAAGGAGACCGCAAAACGTCTCAGAGGATGGATACAGACCAATCCTATATCCGCCTCCGTCAGGTTAGCCCACACTTCTTCGCGTTCAAGCCATCCCCGGTAATCGACCCGCTCATACCCCTGAAGCTGCTCGATCTTTTTCTGAAATTCGGGACTGTCGAACCTTCCCAACAACCTCAGGGAGATCTTTTTGCGGGCATCGATCAGCTCCATGGCCCTCACCAACTGGCAGATCCCCCTCTCTTCGTTCAGAAGGCCGGCATAGATAAGCACCGTCCCTTCCCCTTCCCGCGGTTCTGTCCTGCCGGGCGGAAAAGCGTTCAGTTCGGGATAATTCCTTTCCTGGACCACCTCGGCCCGGCTTTCAGAGAAATTTTTCTCGATATCATCGGTGACAACGATGATGCCGTCCAGCAGCCACCCGGCCATCTTCTCCGCGGCCGCCGCCAGACCGGCCGCAACCCGCCGTAAAACCGGAGGAAGCCAGAACTTGGATAAAATATACTCCGGGTAATCCTCATGGACGTCATAAATAACCTTTTTACGGGTAAACAGTTTGAGCAAAAGACCAACGGGGATCAATTCGGGATCATGAAAGTGATATAAATCCGGCTTTTCCTTGATCGCCCGGACCAGTATTTTCAAGGTCAGGCCGAACATCCTCCGCAGACGGTTTTTGGGAAGCGGCAGGCCGATGATCCTGATCCCGTCAACGGTGCAGTCCTCCCCGTGCGGGGCGATCAGAGTTACGTCATAACCGGCTCTTGATAGCGTACTTAGCTGCTTGTGAAAAATCCGTGTATCAAAAACATGGTGAACAGATGTCAGATGGCATATCCCGGCCTTTGCTTTCACTCCGCCAGCACCTCTTTGTAAACCGTAATCGTCTTCCGGGCGTTATGCTCCCACGTCAAACCATCAAACACCAGTTCACGCCCTAGTGCACCCATCGACTGCGCCTCCCGGGGGGAACTCAGGAGATAATCAATGGCCCGGGTCAGATCGGCGAGATCCCGGGGTTCCACCAGCATCCCCGTCTTCCGGTCTTCAATAACATCCTCGATGCCTGCCCCACGACAGGCCACGATCGGTGTTCCGGCAGCCATGGCCTCGAGATAAACCACCCCGAAAGCCTCGTTCCAGCTGGGTAGGGAGAAGATATCAGCCTCGCCCATCAACTCCAGGACCTGGTCATGGGGCAGCTGCCCCTTGAAAATGACACGTCCCTCAATCTTTAAATCGGCGGCCAGGTGTTTTAAATTTTTACGTTCCACGCCGTCGCCAACCACAATATATCGCAGATCAGGATACTTCTCCACCAGTTTGGCCACCGCACGAAGATTATAATCGATCCCCTTCAGATCAATCAAGTTCGAGACGCTGAGGATAGTCCTTCCCCCCGCCGGTGTTTTCTTGTTCCGGGAGGCTTCGATCAATTTTGGAACCGTGATCCCGTTATGGATCGTCCGCACCTTTGAAGGTTGGGTCACATTCTCCCGGGCCACCTTCTTTAATTTGTCGCTTACGGTAATTACCCGGCCGGCCCCGGCCAGAACATCCCTTACGGCTCTGTTACAGCGTTTATTCTTGAGAAGCGTATGGGCAAAATCGCGGCCGTGGATGGTTACCACCAGCGGCTTTTTGAATTTTTCTTTCAGGCGCAGGGCGGCATTCCCGTCCGGCAATGCCACATGGGCATGGATAATATCAAAAGGAAACCGGGGATACAGCTCTTCGATCAGTGCCCTTACCCCGCAGTGCATCAATGCGCCTGCATACTCGAAAAGGATGCCGGAGGGAAATGAGATGTAGCGTGGATAATAGACCTCGACCCCATCCAGGACGGCATGGGAAGGAATTTGAGCATAACCGTGCCATTTCGCGCGCAATCGATTCAGGGGAAACGGTGCAAATGGAACGGCGGAGACCACTCTGATCTCGTACCCCTGCTCCATCAGGGCCTTGACCTGTTCATGCACGAAGATCCCCGCGACCGGATGGGATGAAGAAGGGTACATATGCGATATAACCAACACTTTTATACCCATTACCACAACACCTTTTTCCTGTTTTTAAACGATGAAAACACCAGCCCCAGATAAATCATTAAAATCGGCATCAGCTGCAACGAATGATATACAACGGATGGAATCATGTAGATGGCATAGGAGACCAGTACCGCCTGCATGGCAATAGTCAGCACCTTCAGATACCTGTCCTCATTATCTCTTCGCATATTCAGAGAACGCGCCAACCTTACCAGAGCCGCAAACATCCCTCCAAACCAGAGTATAAAGACGGTAACCCCCAGCACGCCGTAACGCCGCAAGAGCAGAAGCCACTCATTGTCGACGATGGTCGACATCGTCCTTTTGCCCGGCCCCCAGCCGAAAACAGGAGATTGCCGCCAGAGACTTAAGGCCTCGTCCCATCGGCCCATCCTCAGCTGCCAGCTCTCGTCGCCACCGATGGTCAAGCCGCTCGCCATCCGGATGAAAAATTTCTCCGGTGCCAGCCAGAAAACCAGAAGAACGATCAGGATTAAAATAACGACCACGATGATAAATCCCCTGATTTTTTTTAACCGGGCCAGATAAAAAGGGTAGTGGCAGAACAATATATACGCGCCGGCAATGATCTGGATCGCCAGTCCGGTCCGTGAAAGGGTAAGCGCAGTACCCAAAGTAAAGAGCGCAAAACAGATGATGCTTGCGTAACGCACGAGCTTCTCCTTCAGATAGAGGAAGCCGGCCAGCGCCAGTGAACTCCCCATGACCAGAAGAGCGGCAAACTCATTGGGGTTGGCCGTTGTGCCGATGATCCTTCTGTGCACCCGCAAACCCCTCAGCTGTGTCGTCGTATAGTAGGGCATGATCAACCGGTTGATATCAAACAGGTTAAAATATTGGGCAAAACCGAATAATACCGTCAGGGTAAAGATAACGAGCGACCAGAGATAGATCCTTTTATATTCTTCTCTCCGGATATCCAGGCCGGCGATCAACGCAAAGATCAAAAAATACTGGATGATTTTAAATAATTCAAACCAGTCTTGCACTATCGGCCGGTAATCCAGCACCAGGGCCGCATAGGTGATCGAGATATAGGCGGAGAGGCCGAACAAGGCAAACCAGATCATGGAACGGTTCCAGGCAAAGACCGCACGGCGGCTACCGGTGCGGCTGTCCAGGTAATACAACAGCCAGAGCAGCAGCACAAAGATAAAGCCGAAGCGAAGATCAGGCATGCCGCCGGGCAGACTTACCGGCGGCAATAAAATATATATGGCCAGCAGGGGCACGATGGTGCGTTCCGGCACGATTTTCTGCTTCAAT
>JBASYW010000302.1:0-2743 GCA_049277715.1 Dethiobacteria bacterium
TCCAGCGCCTTTAACTTCTCGATTTTCTCATGGTAAACCGTCCCTGTAACGCCCCCGTTAAAGATACAACGCTGCCCGACCAGCGGGGCGGGTTTTATCCCCCCCACGCCGGCAATTCTAAGAAAGCCCTTTTCGTCAATATGGGTAACGATAACGCCGATCTCATCCATATGCGCGGCCAGCATCAGGCGCGGCCCCCGCCCCTTCCTGGTAACCAGCAGGTTGCCCAGCGGATCAACGGCGATCTCCACGGGAAGGTCTTTGATCTCTTCCACGATAACTTTGCGGACGGAAGACTCCATCCCGGAAGGGCCGAAAGTTTCCGTAAGCGTTCTGATCAGTTTATCCATAGCCAAGCAAACATCCTTTCCCTAATTTTTATTCCACCCGGCTGCAGAATCTAAAAATGCACGGGCTAGATCCACGGTATGACGGTAATCGCTCTCCTTTAAAATAGAAGACGGTGCATGGATATAGCGGCAGGGAACGGAGAGAACCGCGGTCTTGACACCTCCACGGCTAAGAGAGATGGAACCGCCATCGGTTCCGCCGCCGGTAAACCGTCGCAATTGAAACGGCATCTTGTTTTTCTGTGCCAGCCGGATCATCTTCTCCAGCAGCTCGCGGTCAACGATCATCGACCGATCCATAAAACTGATCGCCGGCCCCCCGCCAAGCGAGGTCAGATGTTGGTGCTCCTTTATACCGGGAACATCCGAAGCGGCAGTGCCCTCCAGCACCAGGGCCAGATCCGGTTTTAATGTATAGGCTGCCACTGTCGCCCCCCTGAGCCCCACCTCCTCCTGAACGGTAAAGGCCGCTGAAAAGGGCGGCGTTTTCTTCTGCCTCAAAAGCTCGAGCAGGATGGAACAGCCCACCCGGTCATCGAACGCTTTTCCCATAAAACAGTCCTGACCCAGGCGTATGCAGGACGTATCAAAAGAAGCATAATCACCGATTTTTACTATCTTTTCGGCCTCCTCTTTGTTTCTGACCCCTATATCGATAAATAATTGTTCGATCTCCAGAGATTTTTTACGTTCTTCCGCTTTCTGCAGATGGATGGCTTTGGCGCCGATTACCCCCGGGATTTTATCCCGGCCCACGACCACGGTTCTGGAAACCAGAACGCGATCATCAATACCGCCGATCTTCCTGAAGCGCAGATGGCCGGTTTTTTCTATCGAGCTGATCATCAGGCCGACCTCGTCCATATGTGCGGACAGCATGATCCGGGGCACACGTGACATCGGACGACCGGTGCCCTTATGAACGAGCAGATTGCCCATCGCATCCGTCTGCAGGGTAACCCCTCTTTTGGGGAGGGCCGCGCGGATGAAACGCCTTACCTCTCTTTCATCCCCGGAGACACCGGGGATATTGGATAGTTCTTCCAGAAACATGATCATTACCTCCAAAAATGTGGGGTTTACAACTTCAAACCCGTGCATGCGGGTCAGATCGCCGACGGAACTGCAAAATATTACACCATGCCGAAAACCCGCCTGAAATATTTATCTCAATCATAGTTCTTTATCTCATTCATAAAATTATCATCTATCTCCAGCATGAAATGGGCGATCAGCCGGCCCGCCAGGATGATATCACGTGCATGAACAAGCTCAACCGAGGTATGCATATCTCTCAAAGGAACGGAAATGAGGGCACAGGGTACGCCCTCCCGTGTAACCTGTATCGACCGCGCATCGGTTGGCGCAGGCCCCGGGGTAGGATCCACATTGACAGGAATACCCTGTTCCTTCGCCACCCGCTGCATTTTTTCCGCCAGCAGAGGATGGATGTTCGGCCCCACGGCGATGGCCGGGCCTTTTCCCAGCTCAAAAGTTTCACCGGCATTTACACCGGGCATATCCCCATGGCAGACGTCGATGGCAACCCCGATATCCGGACTTGCCGAGAAAGTGGAGATCATCGCCCCGCGTGTCCCCACCTCTTCCTGGACGGTGCCCACAAAATAAAGATCTGCACTATGTTTGAGTTGCCCAAGCACAGAGGCGGCATGGATGAGGACCGCGATCCCGGCCCGGTTGTCAAGTGCTTTTCCGGACATATACTGTGGATCCTTGAGCGCCGTAAAGCGGCGATAAATCGAGATTACATCCCCTGTGGAGACCAGGCTCGCCGCCTTTTTAGCGGGAAGCCCCACATCGATGAACATCTCCTCCACTTTTACCGCCTTTTTCAAATCACGGGGTTGAACGAGATGCGGCGGCAAGGTTCCGATCATGCCGCGCAGAGGCTCCTTCCCGTGCACCGTCACGGACTGTCCCCAGAGGGTCCGCGGATCAAAACCGCCGACAGTGGTAAAACGGATAAATCCGTGCTCATCCACCCGGGTTACCATCAGGCCGATCTCATCTATATGCGCCGCCATGAACACCTTATGGCGTTGGCGTGATCTTGCCACTCCTTTTTTAAAAGCGACAAGATTGCCGAAAGAGTCCCTTTCAAGGCGATCGACATAGGGGCGTATGTACCTTTCCGCCACGGAGACCGCCTCGTTTTCAGCCCCCGACACGCCCGTAGCTTCAGATAATGCCCCGAGCATCTCCTGCAAATCCAAACGCTCAACCTCCATCTTTATTTTTCACCTCTGCTCTTATGAATCCCCAAGAAATGGTGAATAATTCATCACAATTTTTCTACCAGCTGGGCAAGCACCCGATATACTTTTTCGGCCTGTTTTTCCGGGAGAGTACCGGTACCACAGGATGGTGTCAGC
>JBASYW010000303.1:0-2256 GCA_049277715.1 Dethiobacteria bacterium
AAATATAGCGTGGACCAAATTAAACGATGCGGCTTGCGGTAACGTGAGGCGTACCATGTTTTTGGGGGAACGCTATATTTTTAGTTTATGGAGGTTTATCGGATTTGCCTGCCGTTAATAGACGGGAATGGGAGATCATCATCATCGGGGGAGGGCCGGCCGGACTAACCGCCGCAATTTACGGAGGCAGAGCGGGGCACGCGGTGTTGGTTCTGGAGAAGATGCAATCCGGCGGAAAGATTGTATCCACGGATTGGGTTGATAATTACCCCGGATTCCCGGAAGGGATCGGCGGCATTGAATACGGGCAGGCGCTGGAGCAACAAGCGCTCAAATTCGGCGCCGAGGTGCTTTACGCCGTCTTTGAGAAATCGGATCTGGAAGGTGAATCCAAGAGGATTGGCAGTTCGGCAGGGGAGTTTGCAGCCCCAAAAGTAATCGTGGCCACCGGCACAGAGCCCCGGAGCCTGGGGATTCCCGGGGAAAAGGAGTTACAGGGACACGGGGTGTCCCATTGCTCCACCTGTGATGGGGCCTTTTTTTCCGGCAAGGAGGTGGCTGTGGTCGGGGGCGGAGATGCCGCCGTCGATGAGTCGCTTTACTTGACCCGTTTTGCCCGGAAGGTATATCTGATTCATCGTTCCGATCGTCTCCATGCGGTGCGGAGTCTGCAGGACAGAGTTCTGGCAGACAGACGTATCGAGATTCTGTGGAATACAGAGGTGCAGGCGATCGAGGGCTCCTGGAAAGCGGCAGGCCTTAAGCTGATCCGGGGGAAAACGTCCCAATATCTGCCCATCGACGGGGTCTTTATCTCCATCGGCCGCAAAGCAAATACCGAATTATTTGCAGAGCTCCGCAAGGACGAAGATGGTTTTATCATCACGGATGAAGAGATGCGCACCTCTTGCGGGGGGGTGTTTGCCGCCGGGGATATCCGTTCCAAATCGCTGCGCCAGGTTATTACGGCTGCCGCCGACGGTGCTGTAGCCGCTTACACGGCCGGAAAAGAATTGCAGAAGATTTAATAGGCGGGGATAAATTCAGGCAGGAAGATAAAATTAATGATAAAAGGAGTGTTTACGGTGCGTCCGTTATGGAAAGGATCGATCAGCTTCGGACTGGTCAATATACCCGTGAAGATGTATGCCGCAACCAAGAAAAAGACGGTAAAGTTCAGGCATCTTCATGAGGAATGTCTGACCCCTCTGGAGTATAAAAAGTTTTGTCCCCATTGTCGGAAGGAAGTCGCCTGGGAGGAGATCGTCAAGGGCTATGAATATGACCGGGGCCGCTTTGTGCTCATCAAAGAGGAAGATCTGGCTCATATACCGGATAAAACCACGAAAACGATTGATATTGTAGATTTCATCGAGCTGGCGGAGATTGATCCCCTGTTTTATGATCATGCTTATTACCTGACGCCGACGGAGTTGGGGGAGAAGGCATATAATCTGCTGCAGGAATCGATGAGGGAGACGGGCAAGATCGCCGTTGCTCGCCTGACCATCCGTTCAAAGCAATCTCTGGCCGCGCTCCGCACCTATGACGGCATCCTATCCCTGGAAACAATGTTTTATCCCGACGAGGTGCATGCAACGGCGGAGCTGCCCTCGTGGAATCGGGAGATCGAAATACATGAGCATGAATTGAAGATGGCCAGGGAATTAATTGAAAACCTGACCGCTCCTTTTGATCCCGGCAAGTATGTGGATGAATACCGAAAAGCTTTACTCGAAATTATCGAAGCCAAGGTGGCCGGAGAGGAGGTTGCCGTTGTGGAACCGCCTGAACGGGGGCGTGTTGTTGATCTGGTGGAAGCCCTTCAGGCCAGTTTGGAGGCTACGGGTAAGGAGGGGAAGGAGGCCGGGAAAAAAGAGCCGGCGGGAGCGGGCCGTGCTTGATCTTCATGCCCCTCTGCAGCAATTTTTCCTCCGGGTAAGGCCGATGGAACCGATCAGCGCTCCGCAGCCGGTTAAGAGAGCGGGCTTTATTTCGCAGATCAAATGGGATGGGGTGCGTGTGCTTGCCTTTGTAACGGCTGACGGTGTCAGGTTGCAAAGCCGCAAAGGGAGGGAGCGTACGTTGCAATATCCCGAGTTCCAGGTCCTGAAGGAGATGGTGGGGGCGGGGGAGGCCCTGATTGATGGGGAGGCGGTAGCCCTGGAAGCGGGTTATCCCCGATTCTCACGCATCATGGAAAGAGATTCTCTTCGGCGCGAGAGCAGGATCAAGTGGCTCTCCCGGCACAAACCC